>NZ_JBXAYD010000186.1:0-229 GCF_056782075.1 Dellaglioa sp. CoH-56-MRSF-12 | reverse complement strand
CCACACGCATCACCTGATAGCGATACGTCTTGATGTACTTCTTGTGGTCGATGGTCTCACCGTTAAGACCACGACTCATTTTCTTGTTGCTTCGATTCATCAGAAAATATCCGGGCCCACGTCGGAGCGAAGTCCGTGGATTTCTTCACCCATCAGCATGCGCGCATACTGGCTGACGCTCATTGTGGTCGTGATCGCGACACCGCCAACGCGCAGCGTGATCGAGACG
>NZ_JBXAYD010000185.1:0-229 GCF_056782075.1 Dellaglioa sp. CoH-56-MRSF-12 | reverse complement strand
GCATAGATCATCTACGCACAGAGAAAGGACGGACCCTCATGTGGACCACGACGGAGACACTCCCCCGCGACCGGGTCTGGGAGGCCGTGCGCGACCTCCACACCGGCGCCCTGACCTACGCCGGGGCCGACGGCTTCGAGCCGCACGGGCCGTTCGCGGTCGGTACCGAGCTGACCGTCACGTCGGAGGGCCAGGAGCCCATCCACTCCACCATCGCCGTCCTCGAACC
>NZ_JBXAYD010000184.1:0-229 GCF_056782075.1 Dellaglioa sp. CoH-56-MRSF-12 | reverse complement strand
AGCAGAAAGAGCCTCGTCGCGCGTCCGGTCCTCATCCGTGTTTTCGTCTTCGACGATCAGCAGGTTGTCGTCCACGATGTTGCTCCCAGCTTCCTGCTCCTTCCGCTTGCGCAGAATCAGGTCCGTGATCTCGTTCACGGTGGCGCATCCACGCAGGTCCGCGACAGTGACCGCGACCGCAAAATCGTTGTAAATCTCGTCGCAGACTTCCGCCAGCGGGTGTGCGGTG
>NZ_JBXAYD010000183.1:0-230 GCF_056782075.1 Dellaglioa sp. CoH-56-MRSF-12 | reverse complement strand
CAGTGGACCAGTTCGTCGGCGGCACGGTCTACCAGGGCTTCCTCAGCGCCCTGAACTACCACCGCTGGCACAGCCCCGTCGCCGGGACGATCGTCCGCGCCTACGTCCAGCCCGGCACCTACTTCTCGGAAGCCGACTCGGAGGGCGCCGATGCGGTGGAGGCGATGGCGTCGCAGGGCTACCTCGCCCACGTCGCCGCCCGCGCGATCATCCTCATCCAGGCCGACAAC
>NZ_JBXAYD010000182.1:0-231 GCF_056782075.1 Dellaglioa sp. CoH-56-MRSF-12 | reverse complement strand
ACCGTCATCCTGCTGATCTTCGCCGCGGGCCAGGGCAAGAACCCGTGGACCGGGCCGCACCCGGACTACTTCTCATACGCGACGATCTGGGACGGCCTCTGGTACAACATCGTCGCGGTCAGCGGCTACCCGGCGACGCTGCCGTCGAACGACGGCCTGCACGTGACGGAGAACGCCTGGGCCTTCCTGCCCGGCTACCCGGGGCTGGTCGACGCGGTGATGTTCGTGACC
>NZ_JBXAYD010000181.1:0-232 GCF_056782075.1 Dellaglioa sp. CoH-56-MRSF-12 | reverse complement strand
CCTCAAAGCCCGGCCAGTCCGGGCTTTTTTGCGCCTATTGCAAACGTAATTGCTTCATGTATAATAGTCACACCAACTTTCAAGGAGATGATCATGAGCGTTTATTACCCGTTGGGCATGACGCCTAAGGAGATGCTGGTGTGCATCGACCTACTTCGTACAGAAGCACAAAAGTTTGAGAAGATCGGCCAAGATTGCCTAACATCTGCTCAAGAGGCCATGTGTCTAGAGG
>NZ_JBXAYD010000180.1:0-232 GCF_056782075.1 Dellaglioa sp. CoH-56-MRSF-12 | reverse complement strand
ATTCTCGATGTCGAAGATGTCATACACGTAGAAGCCGTAGTAGCCCTCGGGGAATCCTTCGAAGTTCGATTGAATACCCGAACCGCACAGCTCACCTTGGATTGCTACCGCGCGCTCCAGCGTCGCCAGCTTTTCGAGGACCTGCTCTTCGCGCGCCGTTTTCCAGAACTGGTTGCCTTCAGTCTCCACCAGATCGAGGTTACGCGAGCACACACCAGCCACAAATTCAGGG
>NZ_JBXAYD010000179.1:0-232 GCF_056782075.1 Dellaglioa sp. CoH-56-MRSF-12 | reverse complement strand
CCAACCATTACACACTTTAAGGAGAGTAGTTTGAATCTGCATGAGTATGATCACGTTGTAGGCTCCGCGTCGAAGGACTTTGCGGAGAGCGGTTTGGAAATCGGCCACTTCTTCCCGTGGGCGGTTCGCAAGATGAATACGATGTACGGGTTGCCCGTGAACGACACGCCGACGCTCGAAGGTCTGGGTGAGTCCCCGATCAAGCGCATGGAGGGCTTCCTCAAGACGCTTC
>NZ_JBXAYD010000178.1:0-233 GCF_056782075.1 Dellaglioa sp. CoH-56-MRSF-12 | reverse complement strand
CACTCACGTGAATCGAGTCCACATCAACAGCGTACTGCTCTCTCAGGCTCTGGATGATGTGCCGGACTTCGTTGATTCGCGTCAACTGACCCATCTCGAAGGCGAGCTGCATCAGCCATTGCTCATGTTGGTTCAGAGCGCGCCCATTGAGCTTGATGCTCAACGATTCCATCCAGTCCTCGAACTTCATGCACGCTCTCCGCGCAAGGGCCGGGCCGCAACGTCGCGAATCC
>NZ_JBXAYD010000177.1:0-233 GCF_056782075.1 Dellaglioa sp. CoH-56-MRSF-12 | reverse complement strand
CCGCCATGGTCCCGCTGGTCGGCCGGATCGCCGCCGGCGTCCCGATCACCGCGGAGCAGCAGGTCGAGGAGGTCTTCCCGCTCCCCCGCCAGCTCGTCGGCAACGGCGAGCTCTTCATGCTCAAGGTCATCGGCGAGTCGATGATCGACGCGGCGATCTGCGACGGCGACTGGGTCGTGGTCCGCGCGCAGAACACCGCGGAGAACGGCGACATCGTCGCGGCGATGCTCGAC
>NZ_JBXAYD010000176.1:0-234 GCF_056782075.1 Dellaglioa sp. CoH-56-MRSF-12 | reverse complement strand
GCTCCCAGGTCGTGCGGTTCACGTCCAGCGTAGTCGGCAAACCTGCGTTGATCCGGTTGCCGCGTGTTCTGGGCGGCACCGAGGCCCGGGCGAGGCCCGACAGGGGTCGCAACACGCCTTTACGGCGTCGCGATAACGGCGTGTTGCGGCCCCTGTCCGCGGTCTGCTGGTCAGGCCTTCCGGCGGCGCCGGCCGACGAGCGCGGCCCCGGCGAGGACCAGCAGCCCGGCCCAG
>NZ_JBXAYD010000175.1:0-235 GCF_056782075.1 Dellaglioa sp. CoH-56-MRSF-12 | reverse complement strand
AGCTGCTGGAACTGCTCCTTGTACTGCGGCAGCATCCCGACGAACTGGGCCATCGCGATGATCAGGAGGGCGACGAAGCCGGCCAGCAGCGCGAACGTCGTCAGCGCCACGGCGCCGGTCGCGACCCCGCTCGGCGTGCCGTGGCGTTCCAGCCAGACCCGCACGGGCTGGGCGCAGATCACCAGGACCAGGGCGAGCAGGGACGGCGCGAGGATGCCCGCGATGGCGTGGAACC
>NZ_JBXAYD010000174.1:0-235 GCF_056782075.1 Dellaglioa sp. CoH-56-MRSF-12 | reverse complement strand
GACCGTGATGACGTTCACAGCGCGAGGCCGCCCGGCCTCTTCGGGATACTCCCCTTCGTGAGCACCCAGTCTACCGGGTGCGCGTGTATCGTCCGCACCATGCGGCGCGAGGTGTTCGACAGCACGGCGATCGCCTCGGCGGGCTACGACGCGGACACCGCGGTGCTGGAGATCGAGTTCGGATCCGGCGGGGTCTACCGCTATCTGCTCGTCCCGCCCCGGGTCTGGCGCGAGC
>NZ_JBXAYD010000173.1:0-236 GCF_056782075.1 Dellaglioa sp. CoH-56-MRSF-12 | reverse complement strand
CCTCCTGCAGCGCGGTGCGCGCGGCGACCAGGTCGGTGGCCTCGGTCAGGACCTCGAAGCTCTCGCCGCGGTCGGTGACCTCCTCTGCGCCCGCGTCGAGGACGGCGGTGAGGACCGTGTCCTCGTCCACGCCGTCGGCGTGCGGGACGACGATGACCCCCTTGCGGGGGAAGTCGTACGCGACGCTGCCCGGGTCGGCCATGGTGCCGCCGTTGCGCGACATCGCGGTGCGGACC
>NZ_JBXAYD010000172.1:0-236 GCF_056782075.1 Dellaglioa sp. CoH-56-MRSF-12 | reverse complement strand
ACACATCAAGGCTCCGGCAGCGGCGCTCCCGGGTCATCGTGCGGTCTGTCGCAGCGTTCGGAACGCCGCTGTGCACTCTGCCCTCCGAGGCTTAAGCTGACCGCGTGTCCGCTGCAGACTCGTTGGCGCACGTCATCGCGACGCTGGACTGGGAGGGCGATCCGGGGCCCGCGCCGCTCGCCGGATCCGCAGCGGATCGTCTGCGGGCGCGGCTGGGCGACGGGGCGACCAGGTGG
>NZ_JBXAYD010000171.1:0-236 GCF_056782075.1 Dellaglioa sp. CoH-56-MRSF-12 | reverse complement strand
GGGAAACCCGTTCGCGTTGCTGCGTTCCATGGGCTTGCGGCATTCAGGGCACAGCCCTGCACCTGCCACATCAGCACTCATGTTAATACGCGCCTCGACCTTATTGGTTGCGGCAGCTGCCGCAATTTGCGTGCGCGTCACGCCCGCCCGAATGAAGGATTGAGGTAGTTGCTGTTTCATGATGACCTCCGTCGATTGATAAGTCGTGTGCAGCTAGTGGTTTCAGCCATGTGGAC
>NZ_JBXAYD010000170.1:0-237 GCF_056782075.1 Dellaglioa sp. CoH-56-MRSF-12 | reverse complement strand
CTTTCCGGATGCGCGGCTGCACGTGCGCGGCACGACCGCGGAGCGCGCGGCCGCCTTCTGCGCCGCTCATCGCGCCCATGCGCCGCGGCTCGCGCCGCTCGACGGCGAAGCGATTCCCGAGGCGATCGACGTGGTCGTCACGCTGACCACCAGTCGCACGCCCGTCTACCGCGAAGCCGCGCGCGAAGGCCGTCTCGTGGTCGGCGTCGGCGCGTTCACCGCGGATGCCGCCGAGAT
>NZ_JBXAYD010000169.1:0-237 GCF_056782075.1 Dellaglioa sp. CoH-56-MRSF-12 | reverse complement strand
CGGTCCTGCGCTGCCTGATACTCATCCCAATCGTCTGGGAAAAGCTCGTTGTACGAGGCTAGCCCTTCACGCATCAGCCAGCTCTCTAGACTATCAGCGCCGTCCAACATGCTGGTCACGAGCGCCGAGCACTCTTCGAAAAGGTCGTGATCGATACGCCCGAGCGATACTGTGCGTACAGCGCTTCATACCACATGAGGCCCGCTGCCTCCGTCGGAAATCTGTAAAGCTCACCGC
>NZ_JBXAYD010000168.1:0-237 GCF_056782075.1 Dellaglioa sp. CoH-56-MRSF-12 | reverse complement strand
AGCGGCTTGAACGTGCCAATTCGTGGAATGCTGTCAATCTTATCGCCCAGCAGAATTTGATACTGCAAGAACTGGGCTGGAGTGAGGCCTTCACGTTCCATCAGGTCAGCCTCTGTGATGTATATCGGGTCCGGTTTGCTTTCTTTGTTCTTGTGAGCCGAATCGTACATAAGCACGTGCTTTCCCTTCAGGCACTGGTAGTCATCCTTGTCCTGCGCGCCTAGCACAACTTGATAC
>NZ_JBXAYD010000167.1:0-238 GCF_056782075.1 Dellaglioa sp. CoH-56-MRSF-12 | reverse complement strand
CAACCCGACCGATGCGCCGCTGACGATCAGCATCGATGGCAAGGACCTGCCGGTGGCCGCGCACGCGTCGCGGCCGATCAGCCTGGCTGCCGGCGAGTATCAGCTGCATACCGACCGCTTGGGCGAGGTGCGCTTCATCGTCTACGCCGACGGCCGCGGCGGCCTGATCAACCCCAGCCTCAGCGAGTACGTGACCGCGCGCGAGATCTATGTGACCGGCGAGGACAGGCTGAAGAAC
>NZ_JBXAYD010000166.1:0-238 GCF_056782075.1 Dellaglioa sp. CoH-56-MRSF-12 | reverse complement strand
GATCCGTTCGGCCGCCCGCTCGCCGACATGTGGGCGTCGGAGCAGGTCGACACGACGTACGTGCGAATCGACCGCGCGGCACCGACCGGCGTGTATTTCGTCACGCACGGCGCCGACGGCCACCAGTTCGACTATCTGCGCGCGGGATCGGCTGCGAGCCGCTATGCGACAGGCGACTTGCCGCTCGACGCGCTGGCGGCCGCGAAGGCCGTGCACCTGTCGGGGATCAGTCTTGCGA
>NZ_JBXAYD010000165.1:0-239 GCF_056782075.1 Dellaglioa sp. CoH-56-MRSF-12 | reverse complement strand
AACGTGGAAGTGCATGAGCACGGCACTCCCGGGCTTTTCAATGGACCGGGTAACGGTTCCGCTGCACGGCATTGAACTTGTGTACGCAGGCCGTAAGACCTTCGAACACACATTCAACACCACGTTTATGGAAGCGAGCGACTGGAGTACGCGCGCCCCGTTCGATGCGTGGTCGGAAATGACCAGTTCGTGGCTCAACAAAAGCGGATCGTTTGCATCCGCCTAAAAGTGCACGGCAC
>NZ_JBXAYD010000164.1:0-239 GCF_056782075.1 Dellaglioa sp. CoH-56-MRSF-12 | reverse complement strand
ACACTACGTGTATTGATCGAGGCAATAAGGAGGTCCATGACGTACAATAGTTGGAAGGATAAGCTTTTCGAGACCTACATGGACTACAGCGATTCTGGGCGACTCGGTGATTGCGTAATCGCGATCCGCGCCCTGTGTCAGGAGCACATGGATGATGACACGCTGGTGCGTATTGACGCACGCATGATGAGTGCGCTAGAATTCGAGATTGATGTCTACATCTCGGACCGCAAGTATCC
>NZ_JBXAYD010000163.1:0-240 GCF_056782075.1 Dellaglioa sp. CoH-56-MRSF-12 | reverse complement strand
CCGAGGTGCTGCGCGATCTCGGGATCGACACGGATATCATGGATTTTGCGGGCTGGGACGCGGACAAGGCAGTGTACCAGATGAGCAAGTCGAACCCGCAGGTTCTGGAGTGGACGAATTCACCGATCATCTATCGACCCAATGCGCATCTGGTGGCGCTAGCCGAGAAGATGTACAACCCGATCCCGGTGATGCACCATTACAGGTCTATGGCCAAGGGCAATTTCCGTGAGTATCTTC
>NZ_JBXAYD010000162.1:0-240 GCF_056782075.1 Dellaglioa sp. CoH-56-MRSF-12 | reverse complement strand
ATCGTGACCAGCTTCCGTCAGACCATCGTCCTCCAGATCAGGCTTCACGTGTTCTTCGTCACCCAACATATCGAGTGCCGAAGCATGCGAGTTACGCACTTCAACCGGCTTGTCCTTCAGTTGATTGGCGATGGTCAGGATTGCCTTAGCGTAGTCCACACCGTGCGAAGCAAACACGCGACGAATCAGCTTGTCTGCATTACGCACACCGGCCGCCGCAAATTCGTCTTCGAGTGCAGC
>NZ_JBXAYD010000161.1:0-240 GCF_056782075.1 Dellaglioa sp. CoH-56-MRSF-12 | reverse complement strand
GGTAGAAGGCGTGCTCCCACATGTCGAGCCGCAGCAGCGGGATGGTGGCCGCCGCGAGGTTGCCCTGGTGGTCGTAGAGCTGCTCGATGATGAGCTTCTGGCCGAGCGAGTCCCACGCGAGGATCGACCAGCCGGAGCCCTGGATGCCGAGCGCCGATGCGGTGAAGTGGGAGCGGAACTTGTCGAACGAGCCGAAGAACTCGTCGATCGCCGCGGCGAGCTCGCCGGTCGGCTTGTCGC
>NZ_JBXAYD010000160.1:0-240 GCF_056782075.1 Dellaglioa sp. CoH-56-MRSF-12 | reverse complement strand
ACGCAACACGGTGGAGATTCGGTTCAGGGTGTAACTGTCCCCCTGTTCACCACCCCAGCGACCCCGGCACCCCCTTGAACGGCCCGACCACGGCCCTCGTGATCCACCCCCCGTAGAACCCGCCGGGCTGCGGGGTGACGACCTCGCCGTCGACCGTGCACTCGTCCATCTGCTGCGCGTAGACGGCGACGCGGTCCCGGAGGGGCTCGAAGCCGGGCGACGGATGCGGGTAGTTCCAGG
>NZ_JBXAYD010000159.1:0-241 GCF_056782075.1 Dellaglioa sp. CoH-56-MRSF-12 | reverse complement strand
CGACGGGCGGCTCCTCCGGGTGCCACCTGCACTTTGAAGTCCGTGTCAACGCTAACCGGATCGACCCGCAACCATTTATGAGCGCGAGAGGAATCACCCTTGGCTAACCGCATCATGCGAACCATCAGGCTGCGTACCGCCCTCACCTCGGTGGCCGCAGCTGTCAGGCTCGTCGTCACGCTGGCCGGGTGCAGCAGCAACAACGACGCCCTCGCTCAGCAGTACAAAGACGGATCCGGCA
>NZ_JBXAYD010000158.1:0-241 GCF_056782075.1 Dellaglioa sp. CoH-56-MRSF-12 | reverse complement strand
CAACTTCTTCGTCATCGACCGGATCGTCAACGCGTCGCTGGACGTGCTGATCGTCGCCATCCTCAACATCGCGTACGTCATCGTCGGCACCCGCACGTTCCGCGGCTCGGGCGAGAATCGTGAGGACCCGCGGCCCTGGTGGCGGGCGACCGGCCGCCCGGCCGCCGGCTTCTGGCTCGGCGGGATCCTCGCGGTCCTGGCGTTCATCTCCTGCGTCGGCGCGCTCGCCAGCAAACCGGAG
>NZ_JBXAYD010000157.1:0-243 GCF_056782075.1 Dellaglioa sp. CoH-56-MRSF-12 | reverse complement strand
GGATGATGTCCACGAGCGCGAGCCTACCGGGCGGTCCCGACCTCAGTCCGGTCGCGCTCAGTCCTGATTGCTGAACGCGGCGTCGAACGACGCGGTCGGGAGCTTCCACAGCAGCGAGCGGATGAACCCGACCGCCTCGGCGGCGCCGTGCAGGCGGTCCATCCCGGCGTCCTCCCACTCGACGGAGATCGGGCCGGTGTAGCCGATCGACTCCAGCGCGCGGAACGAGTCCTCCCACGGCAC
>NZ_JBXAYD010000156.1:0-243 GCF_056782075.1 Dellaglioa sp. CoH-56-MRSF-12 | reverse complement strand
CGATAGTAGCGGTTTTCATGTTGGACACTCCGTTAAAAGTTTTGACGATTCTACACGGATCGGTGGGGCGGGCGCAATACCCAAATAAATTGTGGGGTTTTTATTGACAAGGCGGCCGACCTGTATATAATGGAATCACCTGAGCAACACGACGCAACGAAGCCCGAGGGGCGGACAGTCGGAGGGGCGGTCCTGCGCGCTCGCGCAAACGTTTGCGCAAATTACCCGCATACCCGACTAAAT
>NZ_JBXAYD010000155.1:0-244 GCF_056782075.1 Dellaglioa sp. CoH-56-MRSF-12 | reverse complement strand
GCTCGGTGTCCTTCACCAGGAAGCCGCTGGCGCCGGCCAGGATCGCCTGCGCCACGTAGTCGTCGAGTTCGAAGGTTGTCACCATCACGATGCGCGTTCCGGCGAGGTCCGGGTCGGCCGTGAGCTCTCCCGTCGCCCAGAGCCCGTCGCCGTCCGGCATCCGGATGTCCATCAGCACGACGTCGGGCCGCGTCCGCCGCGCCACCTCGACCGCCTCGCGGCCGGTGGCGGCCTCGCCGACCAC
>NZ_JBXAYD010000154.1:0-244 GCF_056782075.1 Dellaglioa sp. CoH-56-MRSF-12 | reverse complement strand
GTCATTGGGCCCGAAACAGACTCGGAGGATGGGGAGTCGGAAGATCGCCTCTACGCATTGTACGCAACTCCGGTCCGTAACGGATACTGGAACACGCAAATCACGCTGGCTGCTGTCGAGCTGGGTTCAGGTGAGGGTGATGAGGACATCGAATTCAGTGATGAGATTTACACTGTGTTTGCATACTCGTCACCGGAGCGTGAAGACGGCATCAACGAAATACTGTGTGGGATGCTACAGATTC
>NZ_JBXAYD010000153.1:0-245 GCF_056782075.1 Dellaglioa sp. CoH-56-MRSF-12 | reverse complement strand
GGGGACATGCGGCAAGGCTATACGCAAACCTTCCGGTCGATCTGGCTGCCGTACGGCAATGCGCTGGTGCTGGCGGCGGCGCGCATCGACGAGGCGCTCGACAATGCCGAATCGAGCGAATGTGCGAATGCGCGGGCGCGTCGCGAGGAACGGCGCTTCGAGATCGCGCCGGACCTGGCCGGCGCCGGCGACGTCTATCCGCTGACGGTCACGGAAACGGGCACGCGCGGCGGCAAGGCCATCCA
>NZ_JBXAYD010000152.1:0-246 GCF_056782075.1 Dellaglioa sp. CoH-56-MRSF-12 | reverse complement strand
ATGCCGCCGATTTTCGTCGCGGCGACCGAGCGCGGCAGCGTATCGCGGCCGCCGACCTCGACGACCAGATCCGCGCCGGCGCCGTCGGTGAGCCGCAGCACCTCGTGCTGCCATTCCGGCGTCGCGCGATAGTTGATCGTTGCGTCCGCACCGAGTGCACGCGCGCGTTCGAGCTTCGCATCGCTCGACGACGTGACGATCGTGCGCAACCCGGCGGCCTGCGCAAGCTGCAGTGCGACGATCGAC
>NZ_JBXAYD010000151.1:0-246 GCF_056782075.1 Dellaglioa sp. CoH-56-MRSF-12 | reverse complement strand
AAGGAGAATATATGCCACTCGCGTCGCTTACCGGCATCCTGAACGACGTGTATGCAATGGGCTACAACAAACATGAAGGGCTGAGTGCGGAGCTTTTCTGATGAGAGAGACACGCATGCAATGGGAAGACGACGAGATGGTGACTGAGCACAGGCCTCTCGACAGCATCCCGATCGTGCCATCGATTGTGGAAGCACTGAAGGATTTTCGGCACGTGGTTATGGCGCGACCCTCGCATAACGAGAC
>NZ_JBXAYD010000150.1:0-247 GCF_056782075.1 Dellaglioa sp. CoH-56-MRSF-12 | reverse complement strand
CCCTCGCTGTCTTCGATGAACGCCATCCACTCGTCGTTGCCGGCCGGGCCGATCGTGTCGTCGGGGTGGGTGAAGATCACGTGCGGCTCGGTGACCACTCGCACCCCGTCGCCGCGCAGCCGCTCGATCGTCTCGGCCACATCGTCCACCTGGATGTAGACCAGCGAAGACGGGGCGGACTTGTCCAGCAGGAGGCGGCCGATCCCGATGTTGAAGAACAGCAGGCCCGGTGGGTCGAAGCGGGCGG
>NZ_JBXAYD010000149.1:0-247 GCF_056782075.1 Dellaglioa sp. CoH-56-MRSF-12 | reverse complement strand
ATGCTGACCCGAGCCGACGTGACCACCCGCAACCGGCGCAAGGCCGACCGGCTCGGGTTCGCCTACGACGACCTGGAGCAGCGGATCGCCGAGCTGAAGGCGCAGGAGGAGCTGGACGCCGTCCGGCCCGACCTGGACGGCGAGCAGGTCATGCGCCTGCTCGGCCTGAAGCCGGGGCGGGAGGTCGGCCAGGCGCTCGCGTTCCTGCTGGAGCTGCGGCTCGACGAGGGCCCGCTCGGCGAGGAGG
>NZ_JBXAYD010000148.1:0-247 GCF_056782075.1 Dellaglioa sp. CoH-56-MRSF-12 | reverse complement strand
GGGCCTCTATGGATGATACGCGCCGAAGACTTCACTGTTGAGCAGTTGACAGAACACCCAACCAGAGAACTGGTTATGATGTTCGAAGACACGCTGACACAGAACTGGACAAAGATTGAGCCAGTTGCTAACGCCACCAACAGCACTATACTCATACTAGGTTGAACTGGGCCCGAGAACGAAAGTTCCGGGCTTTTTTGTACATGTGCATTTGATGAGCAGTACTTACGAATTATGGAACAAGAAC
>NZ_JBXAYD010000147.1:0-247 GCF_056782075.1 Dellaglioa sp. CoH-56-MRSF-12 | reverse complement strand
ACGGTCAGCCGCGCGTTGAACGGTTACGATGACGTCAGCGAGGCGACGCGCGAGCGCGTGGCGAAGGCCGCGCGGGAAATGGGCTACGTGGCCGATCCGACCGCGCGCCGGCTCGCGACCGGGCGGGCCGACATGATCGGGATCGTCTATCCGTTCGGCGCCGGCGATCTCGGCGATCCGCGGTTTGGCGAGGTCGTCGCGGGCATCACCGAGCGGCTCGCCGAGCGCAATCTCGATTTCATCATCG
>NZ_JBXAYD010000146.1:0-248 GCF_056782075.1 Dellaglioa sp. CoH-56-MRSF-12 | reverse complement strand
CATTTGGCACACAATCAATGCGATGAAAACCGTACGCGGATAGCCCCAAGCACGCGAACATAGATACTGCATACACGATTAGAGCAAATACGTGCATCATTCCTCTACGATCTCGGAACGGGTGAGCCACGCAAGTGCCACTTCACGCGCCTTTTCCTGTGTCCACCCGAGACACAGACCTAGACATTTACCACCGAAGAAGTGCTCGCGCCCCGTCATGCTGTACCCGTTGATACGAACCACCCAAC
>NZ_JBXAYD010000145.1:0-248 GCF_056782075.1 Dellaglioa sp. CoH-56-MRSF-12 | reverse complement strand
ATCTACGCGTCCACCGCCAGGTCCCGGCGGCGGAACGCGATGAGGCCGACCACCCACAGGACGACCGCGACCCCCGCCAGGATCGCCAGCGGGACCCCGTCGAACGCCACTCCCGGCAGCCGGGGCGTCGCCGTCAGCGGTGTGTGGTCGACCAGCCAGGACGGCAGGCCGAACAGCGTTCCGGCGAAGCTGAGGATCGCCATCGCGCTCAGATAGCTCCAGGACAGCACTCCGGCGAGCCGCGGAAC
>NZ_JBXAYD010000144.1:0-249 GCF_056782075.1 Dellaglioa sp. CoH-56-MRSF-12 | reverse complement strand
CTGGTCAACCTGTTCTCGGGCGGCGCTCTCCTCAAACTCTCGATCTTCGCGCTCGGCATCATGCCGTACATCACCGCGTCGATCATCGTGCAGCTCCTCCGCGTGGTCATCCCGCGCTTCGAGACCCTCTACAGGGAGGGCCAGGCCGGCCAGGCCAAGCTCACGCAGTACACGCGCTATCTCACGATCGCGCTGGGCGTCCTCCAATCGACGACCCTCATCACCGTCGCCCGTTCGGGCGCCCTCTTC
>NZ_JBXAYD010000143.1:0-250 GCF_056782075.1 Dellaglioa sp. CoH-56-MRSF-12 | reverse complement strand
CATCAATTCCTGCAACTGGTGGGCTGCGTGGAAGCCGTTCGACGAAGAGTCGCGTCGCCGTGGTCGCACGTCCAGTGGCTCGTACCAATCGCTGGAACATCCGGAGTGGTATCGCGATGAGCGGTTCGACAACAAGTCTCCGGATGATCTGTTCTGGTTTGGCTACTGGGATGGCCGCGAGGGCGTGATGACCTACATCGATCGCCTGCTCGAAAACGGAACGCTGTTTGCCCAGTGGCCGCTGATGCGC
>NZ_JBXAYD010000142.1:0-251 GCF_056782075.1 Dellaglioa sp. CoH-56-MRSF-12 | reverse complement strand
CCGCAGCAGTGCGCCACGCACCGTCTTTTCCGGAATTGCGTCTACGTTCATGCTTGCTCCCAACACCAGTTGTCCATCATCCACTTGATCCACGCAAGACGCGTGGCCCGAAGTCGCGGCTCAGCGTCATCGGCCTCCGCATCGAACCCGGAATCGCGACGTGCTCGGAGCCACGACTCTAGTACATTATGGGCCCCGAGGGACGCACGGATAGCGGCGCGCACCTTTTGAGCTTCTACACTGTAGATACC
>NZ_JBXAYD010000141.1:0-252 GCF_056782075.1 Dellaglioa sp. CoH-56-MRSF-12 | reverse complement strand
ATCTCGGGGTGTTCAAGCGGGCGATTCTCGCCGAGGCGCTGCTGCTCGCCCGGCTGGATGCGCGGAACTGAGCGATCTCGCGGGAATGGGACGTACAATCGACCCAGCTTTCGTAATCCGAATCCTGAACCACGTGTGAGGAGTCCCATGACCGACACAGCGCTGGCCGCGACCAAGGCCCACGGCGTCGGCCTGACCGACAATGCGGCGGGCAAGGTCAAGAGCCTGCTCGAGCAGGAGGGCCGCGACGAC
>NZ_JBXAYD010000140.1:0-252 GCF_056782075.1 Dellaglioa sp. CoH-56-MRSF-12 | reverse complement strand
GCACGAATCTTGAGCGTGTGGCATTCGATGCCGAACAGAGCCTCGTCCTTCTTGTCGTTCAGGCGCACGAACTGTTTGTGCTCTTCCGCGAACTGTTCGAGTTCCGTGTGCCGGACACGATCCAGTTCCAAACCTAGATACTGCTCCAGCGACTTGAACATGGGACGCACCTCACGGTGATACTTCTTGTTCATCTTCATCTTCCTCAACTAGTTCGTTCATGGCATTCATCAGCCGCTGTTCGACTGACGC
>NZ_JBXAYD010000139.1:0-253 GCF_056782075.1 Dellaglioa sp. CoH-56-MRSF-12 | reverse complement strand
CCTTCTGCAGGATCGGGTAGCTCGTCTCCCCGGTCGACTTGACGTAGACCGGCTGGACGTAGAGCAGGCCGCCGCCGACCGGCAGCGTTAGCAGGTTGCCGTTGATCACATCGGTCTTGCCCTGCCGGAGCAGGTTGAGCTCCTGCGAGACGGTCGGATCGGAGTTGAACGTGTTCTGCACCTGACCCGGCCCGGGTATGGTGTCGCTCGACGGCAGTGTCAGGAGTCTGAGCTTGCCGTAGCCGGGCGACAC
>NZ_JBXAYD010000138.1:0-253 GCF_056782075.1 Dellaglioa sp. CoH-56-MRSF-12 | reverse complement strand
CATCATGACCAAGTTTGTGGTTGCATCATTGCTGTTGCTTTCGCTTGCTGCGTGTGGCCCAGAGCCTGACACTCCGCTTGGTACTATCGTCACTGACGGTCAGTATCGTGTGACGCGTGTCGGTGTGTTCCGAGACGAGCTTGCGTACGATGGCAAGCGCGGCATCTACGAGATTCGCGATGTGGAAACCGGTAAGAAATATGTTGGTATCTCGGGCATCGGCATCTCTGAAGTGGCAGCTCATCAAGCCGGC
>NZ_JBXAYD010000137.1:0-253 GCF_056782075.1 Dellaglioa sp. CoH-56-MRSF-12 | reverse complement strand
GCAAGCGCCGATTCATCGTCATCGACGAGGCGCAGCAATGGCTGTCGAACGCACAGGCCGCACAGGCCGTGCTCAAGCCTCTGGAGGAACCATCCAAGGATACGACGTGGATCATCTGTTCGATGGAGCCGGAAAAATTCCAGTCCTCTACTGTCGGCCGCGCGATCCTGAAGCGCTGCACGCAGTTCCAGCTGGAAACGCCCACCACCAGCTCACTCGGCAAACAGGCCCTGCGTATCGCCAAAGGCGAGGG
>NZ_JBXAYD010000136.1:0-254 GCF_056782075.1 Dellaglioa sp. CoH-56-MRSF-12 | reverse complement strand
GCGGCGTGTCGCCGCTGCAGAAGATTCCGCTGTCACCCGGCTACCAGGTGCCGTTCGCGCAGGCCGTGAAGCGCGCGGTCGGCATGCCGACGATCGCGGTCGGGCTGATCAACGAGCCCGCGCACGCGAACCGGCTGATCGAGGCCGGCGATGCCGATTTCGTCGCGATGGCGCGCGCGATGCTGTACGACCGGCGCTGGCCGTGGCACGCGGCGGCCGAGCTCGGCGCGCAGGTGACGGCGCCGCCGCAATAC
>NZ_JBXAYD010000135.1:0-254 GCF_056782075.1 Dellaglioa sp. CoH-56-MRSF-12 | reverse complement strand
ATGCATTGGCGGCCGACGGGGCGACAGTCGGCATGGTCGGTGACGGCATCAATGACGCGCCGGCGCTCGCGCGGGCCGATATTGGCTTCGCAATGGGCGCAATGGGAACGGACACCGCGATCGAGACGGCAGACGTCGCGCTAATGGATGACGACCTGCGAAAGATTCCTGCCTTCATCCGCCTGTCCAGAGCGACGCATTCCATCCTCGTGCAGAACATAACCGTGGCGCTTGGAANCAAGGCTGTCTTCCTG
>NZ_JBXAYD010000134.1:0-255 GCF_056782075.1 Dellaglioa sp. CoH-56-MRSF-12 | reverse complement strand
CCCAAAATGTAGATCGCGAGAATCCATCCTGAATCTCGCTCTTGAAAATCTGTATAGGAGAAATTTCGGTGCAAGCTGAAACCACGCAGCAACCTGTTATTGCCGCCCACCTGCGTAATGGGCAGACGGTTATCGCCCGCTACAAAGGCGAAAACGAAACGCATCTCGGGCTCGACAAGCCGTACATTCTGTAGACGTTTCCGGGCGCGGGTCCCGGCGGTCAAACTGGTGTGATGCTGACGCCCTACCTTGGCC
>NZ_JBXAYD010000133.1:0-255 GCF_056782075.1 Dellaglioa sp. CoH-56-MRSF-12 | reverse complement strand
AGAAGCATTCAAGGGCCGCATCACGCCCGAAGCGGCTGAGACTCAACTGAAGGTCGCGGCAGAGGACCATCGCTGGCCGATGCTCAACAAGTTCCATCTGCTCGGTCTGATGGTGGCCTACAACGAAGGCTACTCGAAGGCCGTGGATGGTCGCGCATTCGACAATCCGTTTGCCAAGGCCGGTTCGCAGGCCGCCGCGTGGGAACTGGGCACGCAAGACGGCGCTGAGCTGCGCACGCAGCGTGAAGCACAGCC
>NZ_JBXAYD010000132.1:0-256 GCF_056782075.1 Dellaglioa sp. CoH-56-MRSF-12 | reverse complement strand
CCACACAGTTCCTCATGTACTCCGGTCAGTACAACACCGGAACTTCTGGTGCTCCGAGCATCATCTATCTGTATGCCTCTAACACGTATGCTGGCGGTGCAGCTGCCGCCCGTCTCGCAGTCAATGGTCCGGGTGCAGCTGGAAACGCGACTATAGGGGTGTTTGCCGGGCGCTCTGGAACGTCGCCTAATACGGACATTTACACGTATGCGTCGAACACAACATCCGGTGGAACATCGACTGGTTTGGCCAATGC
>NZ_JBXAYD010000131.1:0-257 GCF_056782075.1 Dellaglioa sp. CoH-56-MRSF-12 | reverse complement strand
CCGCCGCACTGCCCGCGCCGGCCATCGGGGAAGCGCAACCGCACTGCGTGTGCCGCAGCGAGCATCACGGGCACAAGGTGTGCCGCGGCGATGCGGTAAACAAAACGAGGCGCCGTAAAACGGCGCCTCGTTTCATCGCTTCACCTGCATGCGACCCTGCTCGCTAGCGCGCGGCCGGCAACAGCAGCCGGCACGACGCGAGCCGCGCCGGGATGACGGGCAGGCGGCAGGCGCTTCGCTGCATCGCTGCCTTCGGC
>NZ_JBXAYD010000130.1:0-257 GCF_056782075.1 Dellaglioa sp. CoH-56-MRSF-12 | reverse complement strand
AAGAACCTTCTGCCGTTCACCTTCCTGGAGCCGGGCCACGGGAATCCCGGTCCACGCGGCGACGATCTCGCTGATCTCTTCCTCAGTGACCTCCTCCCGGAGGAGTCGGTTCTTCCCCTGCTTCTCGGAGAGCCGCTCCTCCTCGGCAGCGAGCCGCTGCTCGAGGTCGGCGAGTTTGCCGTAGCGCAGTTCTGCAGCACGGTTCAGGTCATAGTTGCGTTCAGCCTCGTCAGCATCACGGCGCACTTGCTCCAGCT
>NZ_JBXAYD010000129.1:0-257 GCF_056782075.1 Dellaglioa sp. CoH-56-MRSF-12 | reverse complement strand
GCACCAGTCTCGACATCACGTCCATCACGATCTCGATCGAGCCGCGGAGGAAGGACCGGGACACGTCCGCCTTCGTCTCCGAGCCGATCCCCGAAGCCGAGTGGACGAAAGCGATCGCGCAACTCGAGAGCGCGGCAGCCGACCGCCGACCCTGAGTTGAGACATCCCCTATCGACGTTATCGGGCGCTCATAGGCGGAGACATCTTCGCGAACGATTTTCACCAGAACTGGGGCCAACGCGCCCGTGTGTGTCACG
>NZ_JBXAYD010000128.1:0-257 GCF_056782075.1 Dellaglioa sp. CoH-56-MRSF-12 | reverse complement strand
ACCCTAGGATGTGGGGCGTGGAGCCCTTCTTCGTGTGTCTCTGGATCCTCGCGGGCGTCTGCGCCGCGACCTGGGTGCTGTCGCTGGTCACCGGGGAGCACTCGTGGGTCGACCGGATCTGGTCGGTCGTCCCCGTGGTCTACGTGTGGGTGTTCGCGGCGGCGGCCGGCCTGCAGGACGCCCGGCTGGACCTGATGGCCGGGCTCGTGACGCTGTGGGGCGCGCGGCTCACCTTCAACTTCGCGCGCAAGGGCGGC
>NZ_JBXAYD010000127.1:0-258 GCF_056782075.1 Dellaglioa sp. CoH-56-MRSF-12 | reverse complement strand
TGGCAAGGAAGGCTCTGCTCCAGAGGTGATTGACGTTCCTGTCGAACAGGTCACGGACAAGCCGAAGCGCGTGCGTAAGCCTCGCGATAGTAAATAAGCAGAACAATGGAAGTGTGGCCGAGTGGTTTAATGCTCCGGTCTTGAAAACCGGCGAGGGCTTTGTCCTCCGTGAGTTCGAATCTCACCGCTTCCGCCAAGTTTTGGTGATTGTGCAGTATGCGGGTAAAAATAGGTAGCCCGTACGTGAATCGTGTCTGG
>NZ_JBXAYD010000126.1:0-259 GCF_056782075.1 Dellaglioa sp. CoH-56-MRSF-12 | reverse complement strand
GCTATGCGCTCGACCCCGCCGCCGTGCCGATGCTGGAGCGCGGCGACGCGCGGATCTTCGGCGAGCGCGCGGCGCCCGCCTCCTGGTGCCTGGTGTCGTTCTCGTTCACGGAGCATCAGCGCTCGCAGCGGCACCGCCTGCGGCGGACCCTCGCGGCGCTCGGCTGCTGCACGGTCGCGGACGGCCTGTGGATCGGGCCGACGACTCTGGAGCCGGAGCTGGCCGACGTCGCGCGTGCCTTCGGCGCCGACCTCTTCAC
>NZ_JBXAYD010000125.1:0-259 GCF_056782075.1 Dellaglioa sp. CoH-56-MRSF-12 | reverse complement strand
CGGCCGCGCCGTCCGACAGGAAGTCCTCGAGCTCCTGCTCGAAGCGCACGCGCGGCGCGCGGTGCCCCGGACGCTCGTTCAGCACCTTCTTGATCCGCGCGGCGAGCGGCACGTGCTTCAGCAGGTGATCCGCGAACATCAGCTTGCGCTCCTGCGTACCGAATTCCGCGAACACGCGCCCCGGCGGCGTCAGGAACACGTCACCTTCGCGCACGTCCGCGAAGCCGAGGTACTGCAGCACTTCCGCGATCGGGAACAG
>NZ_JBXAYD010000124.1:0-259 GCF_056782075.1 Dellaglioa sp. CoH-56-MRSF-12 | reverse complement strand
CGGGATACGCGTCGACGCGGGCTGCCGCACGGCCGATGCCGCGATCTTCGCGGCGGGCGAGGTGACGATGCACTTCAACCCGCTGCTCGGGCGGCATGTGCGGATCGAATCGTGGCAGGTGGCCGAAAACCAGCCGGCCGTCGCGGCCGCGAACCTGCTCGGTGCCGACGAGACCTATGCCGAGCTGCCGTGGCTGTGGTCGGATCAGTACGACTGCAACCTGCAGATGCTCGGGCTGTTCGGCAGCGAGCGCACGATC
>NZ_JBXAYD010000123.1:0-260 GCF_056782075.1 Dellaglioa sp. CoH-56-MRSF-12 | reverse complement strand
ACCCTAAAGCATTCGGCGTTCGGCTGCTTTTTCGCGGGGCCCGATGGTCGCCGCCACGGAGCCGGCACGCCGGCCGTTCAGTTCCAGCCGACCATGATCGCGCCCATCCCGACGAGCAGCCCGCCCGTCACGCGGTTCATGGCCCGCATCCGCGCCGGCCGCTGCAGCGCGCGGCTCAGCCGGTGCGAGAACAGCGCCATCGACGCGACGCCGCCCGCGAACAGCAGCGCGAACGTCGCGGCGAGCAGCAGGTATTGAAG
>NZ_JBXAYD010000122.1:0-260 GCF_056782075.1 Dellaglioa sp. CoH-56-MRSF-12 | reverse complement strand
CGCTGATCATCGGCGCGTACCTGCCGCTGATGACGGCCGACCGCTTCCGTCGCCACCTGCTCGGCTACCTCGTGTTTTTCGTCGCCGCGGCGTTCGGGATCGTCTTCCTCGCGTACCAGGGCGACGCCCGCACGCCGAACGCGCTGTACCGGGCGTTCCAGATGTGGCTGTACGCCGGCCTCGCGGTCGCGGCCGCGCTGACGCTCGCGGCCGCGTGGCTGAACCGTCGCGCGGGCGTGGCCGCCGCGCTCGCCACGTTC
>NZ_JBXAYD010000121.1:0-260 GCF_056782075.1 Dellaglioa sp. CoH-56-MRSF-12 | reverse complement strand
CAGCGAAGACGGGCCGCCGGTCAGCGCGATCCGCTTGCCCGTATCGCGCAGCTTGCCGCCGTCGACCGCATACAGCGCAAGCTGCCGTTCGACGTTGAACTGCACGATCACGTGCCGGCTGTCGGCGGTAAACACGATGCCCTGCGCGGCTTCGCCGCCGGGCGCCTCGCTCACCTTCACGGCCTGCCCGTCGCGGATCTCGAACAGCAGCACCTTGCCGAGTTTGTGGCGGCCCGGGTTGTCGGCCGTCAGGTTCGAAC
>NZ_JBXAYD010000120.1:0-260 GCF_056782075.1 Dellaglioa sp. CoH-56-MRSF-12 | reverse complement strand
AGCTTTTTGCACCCTTGGCACCGATATTCTTCGTCATCCACTGCATCAGCCATACTTCTTCCTCCATATTTCTCAAATACGGCAGCACGAGTGCCAAGGCACTGGGACTCAACTCCACTACGTAAAGCCCGTTTTCCACACGCTCCCGACCTTGGCGCACGCGCCATGCACTGATGTAGCGGAAATGGTGACTTCCTAGTTCACGTCCCCACTCATCGCGAAGGCCATGGTGCGTGACAATCACGATTTCCGGGTCATGC
>NZ_JBXAYD010000119.1:0-260 GCF_056782075.1 Dellaglioa sp. CoH-56-MRSF-12 | reverse complement strand
CACACGAGTTTCGTGCGGAACTTGTCGAGGCCGAGCGCCGAGCCCAGCACGCCGCTGCCCGTGTAGCGAATCCCGTAGAAATCGAGCGCGCCCTGGATCTGGCCGTTCTCGCCGTAGCCGCCGTGCAGCGCGTTGAACGCGCGCACGAAGCCTTCGTCCTTCAGCGCCGACAGCGGCCGCTCGGCCGGGTCGAACGGATGCGCGTCGACGCCCGCGTCACGCAGGCCCTGCAGCACGAGGCGGCCCGAGGTGAGCGACAC
>NZ_JBXAYD010000118.1:0-260 GCF_056782075.1 Dellaglioa sp. CoH-56-MRSF-12 | reverse complement strand
AGGAAATCTGATGTTCGCAAGTAAGAAAAAGGAAAGCAGTGCACCGATCGACGCAGAACAACATGCGCTTCATCGGAAGTATCGACCAACCAAACTCGACCGTTACCTTGGTCAGGATGCG
Organism: Dellaglioa sp. CoH-56-MRSF-12; assembly: GCF_056782075.1. The sequence continues at coordinate 139 of NZ_JBXAYD010000118.1, read as the reverse complement.
GTGGTGACCCGAATTCGAGGTATGCTCGAAACCGGAAAGATTCCGAGTGCCATGGCCTTTTTCGGGCCCCCGAGCGCGGGCAAGACGACGTTGGCACGCATCATCGCGGCCGAGGTCAACGGGAAGCCGGTCGAGAAAC
>NZ_JBXAYD010000117.1:0-260 GCF_056782075.1 Dellaglioa sp. CoH-56-MRSF-12 | reverse complement strand
CGCCCTTGTCTTCTACATCGACATGCTAGATGATGCCCCTGTCCGTGCCCGGGCCCGGCGCTCGATTACGCGGCTCCAGAAGATGCTGAAGCAGGNGCCTTACTTCGATCCTCAGGTCCACCGCGTTAGCATCGTGGTGCCTGACGAGCGTACGGCCCAGCGTATACGTGTGACACCGCTCCCGCTCCAGCTGNTTGTCACGAGCGTCGAGGAAACGGTGCTGGACACAGACGAAGGCAACCGCGCCGAATTCGACATTC
>NZ_JBXAYD010000116.1:0-260 GCF_056782075.1 Dellaglioa sp. CoH-56-MRSF-12 | reverse complement strand
CGGCCAGCTCACCGAGAAGGTCCGCCGCAAGCCGTTCAGCGTCGTGCTGTTCGACGAGATCGAGAAGGCGCACCCCGACATCTTCAACTCGCTGCTCCAGATCCTGGAGGAGGGACGTCTGACGGACGGTCAGGGTCGCGTGGTCGACTTCAAGAACACCGTGATCATCATGACCACGAACCTCGGCACGAAGGACATCTCCGGCGGCCCCGTCGGCTTCCAGATCGAGGGCGACCCGACCACCGGCTACGACCGGATGC
>NZ_JBXAYD010000115.1:0-261 GCF_056782075.1 Dellaglioa sp. CoH-56-MRSF-12 | reverse complement strand
GCCGACCCCGTGGCCGCCGCGACCCGGCGTGAGCAGGACTCCGGGCTCGTATCCGCGCCGTCACCGGTGATGGGGATCGACGAGGGCTGGGATGCGATGCGCGTGGACGAATCCTGGCACCAGACCTTTTGGGTCGCCGAGTGGCCGCGCACAGACGTCCGCACCGGATTCCTCGAGCCACTTCTCTATACCGGCGATGCGACCAGGGTGATCACCCTGCAGGTGCGGCCGGTGGCGACTCACAAGGCGCTGGCCCAGCTG
>NZ_JBXAYD010000114.1:0-261 GCF_056782075.1 Dellaglioa sp. CoH-56-MRSF-12 | reverse complement strand
CCGTGCACGAGCGCGACGGGGTGCCGTACGCCACCCTCGTGCTCGACCACGCCTGTCCGGAAGGCTCCGGTCACGAGGTGCGCAGCGGGCTGTTCCCCGACGCCGAGGGCTACGTCACGGGCACCAAGACCATCGTCACGTACGCGATCGACGACAAGGACGGCAGTGCCGCGCTCGACGCGCAGCACCCGTCGTTCTCCACCGGGCAGACCGCGGGGGAGCGCTTCGGGGAGTTCTTCCTGCTCGGCGCGGAGCATCTGC
>NZ_JBXAYD010000113.1:0-261 GCF_056782075.1 Dellaglioa sp. CoH-56-MRSF-12 | reverse complement strand
CCGTTGCTGATCCCCATGAACGCGAGCCACTTGCCGTCGGGACTGAACACGCCGTTCATCGGATCGGTGATGCCCCACGCGCTCTTGCTGAGTTGCGTCAGCGTGCGGGCCGAGAAATCGTAGAGGAACAGCTGGCTCGTGCCGTCGCCGTACTTGACGTAGCTGTGATAGACGAGCTTGCCGGTCAGCGCGGCGGGGAACGTCGCATTCGGCTGGGCGGCGGGATTGTTGACGCAGGCTGCGGCTGCCACGCCGCTGAAC
>NZ_JBXAYD010000112.1:0-262 GCF_056782075.1 Dellaglioa sp. CoH-56-MRSF-12 | reverse complement strand
GGCCGCGAGCGGCTGACCGTGCACCACGAGCGGGACGGCGACGGACGCCAGCCCCGGGATGACCTCGTCGTGGCTGGTCGCGTAGCCGCGTCCGCGCGCCTCGACCGCCTCGTCGCGCGGGTGGCCGTCCGGCAGCTCGGCCCACTGCGGCTCGGTGAGCACCGACTGGAGGGCGATGCCCGGGGCGCCCGTGGTGACCGGATGCCGCGTGCCCGGCCGCTGGGCGACGGCGGCGTGCGCGTGCGAGGGCTCGATGCTGACC
>NZ_JBXAYD010000111.1:0-263 GCF_056782075.1 Dellaglioa sp. CoH-56-MRSF-12 | reverse complement strand
AACGTTCGAAAACGAGATCGTGAACCACAAGGGCTATGCCCTGCTCGACTTCTGGGCACCGTGGTGCGGTCCGTGCAAGATGCTAATGCCGACTCTTGAGGCACTGGCACCTGAGTATGAAGGACGAGTCAAGTTCAATAAGCTGAACGTTGACGAGAACACGCAGGTGCCGGAAAAGTTCGGTGTCCGTGGTATCCCGCAGCTCACGCTGTTCAAGGACGGTGTTGAGATCGCGACTGCTACCGGTGCCAAGCGCCGCCCAC
>NZ_JBXAYD010000110.1:0-263 GCF_056782075.1 Dellaglioa sp. CoH-56-MRSF-12 | reverse complement strand
ACATCCGGCAGTCGGTCGCGCGCATCCGCCGACAGCGTCGCCGGGCCGGGATCAAGAACGAGCTGCTGGAGTACTTCGACGAGAGCCTGTTCCTGCGCAACTTCTACGCGCGCAACGCGATCACGATGATCCGCGCCCTCGGCGACCGGATGATCGCGGCCGACGCGATCGGCAGCGACTACGTGGAGCAGGCGGTCGAGCGCGAGCAGATGTCGTCGACGGCGTTCACGGACACGCTGGCGGTGCCGCACGCGATGACCATG
>NZ_JBXAYD010000109.1:0-264 GCF_056782075.1 Dellaglioa sp. CoH-56-MRSF-12 | reverse complement strand
CGACCTGAACTGCACTTATTGCCAGATCGATGCCGACGGTCCGGTGACGCACGGGTGCATTGCTGATAGAAGCCATGAGTTATTGTTCTCCTTATCAACGAATCAGAGGGCTCGTCGCTGGGCAGCACTGCCAGGTGTTTCATTCGTGGCCGCTTGAAACTCGCAGATTCATGCGCCACCATCTCGTTACTCTTGCCTGCGCCAGCCCGAACCCCGCAACCATGGGCTTCACATCGTCGGGACGAACTTTGCGGGCTCTCCCAC
>NZ_JBXAYD010000108.1:0-265 GCF_056782075.1 Dellaglioa sp. CoH-56-MRSF-12 | reverse complement strand
GCAACTCCTGTTGCTGAACATTGTAAAACGCGGGCTCCTGCCCACGGTACTATTTACTACGAAATGCCGAATTACTGGCGCTTGGTCAAACGATCAAGCTCCTGAAGATTTGCCTTCAGTGCAGCCTGAATAACAGCCAACCGGCGATTGCCCTCGATCATGTCTTCCACGAAATACCAAGGAGCGCTCTTCGCTTTGTTGATAACATCGACTTGTGCGTTCACCACCGCGATCTGCGCTGCCTCATCGATTCGGAGCTTCCGGA
>NZ_JBXAYD010000107.1:0-265 GCF_056782075.1 Dellaglioa sp. CoH-56-MRSF-12 | reverse complement strand
CCACAGGGCGTCGCAGGCGACCAGCGTGGCGGCCGCGTCGGCCGAGCCGCCGCCCATGCCGCCGGCGATCGGGACGTGCTTGTCGATCTCCAGGCGGACGCCGCCGGTGTACCCGGTCTTCTTGGCCAGCAGCCGGGCGGCCTTGATCGCCAGGTTGGTCCCGTCGGTCGGCAGGCCGCTGGTGTCGACGCTGCCCGAGAAGCTGACCGAGAAGTCGTCGGCGCGAGAGGCGCGGACATCCTCGTACAGGGACACCGCCTGGTAC
>NZ_JBXAYD010000106.1:0-267 GCF_056782075.1 Dellaglioa sp. CoH-56-MRSF-12 | reverse complement strand
GACATGGGCCTGTTCGCGTCGCCCGACTATCTGCACCGGCACGGCGAGCCCGAGCGCGGCCGCGCGTTCGCGGGTCACGATCTCGTCGTCTACCAGCCGTACATCGACGCCAGCCGCAAGCCGACCCTCGCCGGCGAACCGATCGACGGCGGGCGCATCGTCACGCGCACGAACTTAAACCTGATGATGCGCGCGGCGCTGCGCTCGGGCCTCGGCGTCGGCGAGATTCCCGTCCACATGGGCGAGCGCGACGGGCTCACGCGCATC
>NZ_JBXAYD010000105.1:0-267 GCF_056782075.1 Dellaglioa sp. CoH-56-MRSF-12 | reverse complement strand
CCGACGGCGGGATCGGGCCGAGCGTCTAGTGAGTCCAGCGGCAGAGGCCTTCGACGGCGACCACGTCGCCGGTGCGCAGGTCGATCTGGGGCTGGAACACGATCCGGAGCCTGTTCTCCGCGATCGCGTCCGCGAGGTCGTGGGCGACGACATCGCACGTCGTCATCGGTCACCTCCCGGAAAAGTCACTCCCGCGATGATCGCCTCTTCTGCGGAATGTGTCAACGGTCCTGCCCGGCCTCGTGTCGCGATGCCCGGTCTCTGCTC
>NZ_JBXAYD010000104.1:0-268 GCF_056782075.1 Dellaglioa sp. CoH-56-MRSF-12 | reverse complement strand
ACAAGAAGCTGTCCGGCATGACCGGTACCGCCGAGACCGAGGCGGCCGAGTTCATGAGCACCTACAAGCTCGGCGTCGTCCCGATCCCCACGAACAAGCCGATGCAGCGCAAGGACCAGCCGGACCTCGTCTACAAGAACGAGAAGGCCAAGTTCGACCAGGTCGTGGAGGACATCGCCAAGCGGCACGAGAAGGGGCAGCCCGTCCTCGTCGGCACGACGAGCGTCGAGAAGAGCGAGTACCTCTCGCGCCTGCTCGCCAAGAAGGG
>NZ_JBXAYD010000103.1:0-268 GCF_056782075.1 Dellaglioa sp. CoH-56-MRSF-12 | reverse complement strand
GTTCAGACCGACGTGAGCAAAGAACACGGGCTCTTCGCGAATCTGGGAGATAAGCTTCTTAGCGGGTATGGCTCGCGAACTTGATGCATTGCGCGAGAATACACGGTGTGTCATGAACTCGGCATGAATGTAGCGCGGATACTTCAATTGGAAGGTGATCAGGTCCGTTCCGGACTTCGACGAGCGTGAGTGCTCGATCACACGTACTTCAGAAACTTTGCCGTGAAACACTTGGTTGTTTTGCATGCACTACTCTTCAGGTTTATGA
>NZ_JBXAYD010000102.1:0-269 GCF_056782075.1 Dellaglioa sp. CoH-56-MRSF-12 | reverse complement strand
GCAGACACCGACGTCGGAGACGGCGGAGTTCCGCAGCGTCCTCGGAGCCGACTTCCCGCTGGTCGTCGGGGCCGGAGTCACGCCGGAGAACTGCGCCACGACGCTCGCGCAGGCCGACGCGGTGATCGTGGGCAGCTACCTCAAGGACACGTACATCGACAGCGGTGATGTGGACCCGGACCACGTTCGGGTGTTCGTCGGCGCAGTCCGGCAGCTCGCCGCGGATCGGGTGCTCTCGTGACCCAGCCGATCATCGTGGACGTCGACAC
>NZ_JBXAYD010000101.1:0-269 GCF_056782075.1 Dellaglioa sp. CoH-56-MRSF-12 | reverse complement strand
AACGAGATAGGGTCCTCGCCTGCTACTACCAGCACACGTGGAATGTTGGCAAATCGCGTAACCAAATCGCGAGTCTTGTCTAGTTTCGTGTTGGTCGATTGGGGGCTCAGGTTTGTGAGTACCAACATACCCGGATCGCGCAGTACTTCGGTGTCGTCGTACTTTCGGAGCACAGTATTATCGAAGCCGCCGTATAGGTTGTGCCACACGACTTCCTCGCGACTGCGCTTTTGGAATTCCTGCACAAGATAGGCCGCGAAGTACAAGGC
>NZ_JBXAYD010000100.1:0-269 GCF_056782075.1 Dellaglioa sp. CoH-56-MRSF-12 | reverse complement strand
ACATGCGTCGCGTGGCACGACGGCTCCGCGGGCTGCATGAGCGGGCTGTCGGTGGACGCGGTACGTGGCGCACTGAAACACGTTCTGGTGCAAGTTCGATGACGGCTATTCCGGCGCGTATGGAGCGTCTTCTGTGGATTGGCTGCCCCGTTCTGATCTTCGCCATCATGTTCGGGCACATGGCGGCGTTCGTGAATTGCAGCATGGTGCTGGTCGGGATTGCGCTGATCGGCGCCGCGTGCGGGCGCGACCGGCCGGCGGTGTTCCGG
>NZ_JBXAYD010000099.1:0-269 GCF_056782075.1 Dellaglioa sp. CoH-56-MRSF-12 | reverse complement strand
CAACCGTTCGGACGGCAGCGTGGAGGTCGAGGTGGAGGGCGAACCGGCCAGCGTGGACCGCATGATCGACTGGCTGCGTGCCGGTCCTCCCGGCAGCGCCGTGACCGACGTGCGGGTCTCCGACGCGACCCCCGACGGCGACGATGCGTTCCGGATCCGCCAGACCGACTAGCGGCCCGCGCCGCCAGCACTGCCGCCCCGCGCGCTCCCAGGGCACAATGGGCACATGACCCGCGCGACGCTGCTGACCATCACCGTGCCCACCGGAG
>NZ_JBXAYD010000098.1:0-270 GCF_056782075.1 Dellaglioa sp. CoH-56-MRSF-12 | reverse complement strand
CGTTATGACCGTCACCGTCAGCCCCGTCCGATTCGAACACCACCGCGACGCCCTCGGCATCGGCGAGGCCGCGCCGCGGCTGAGCTGGATCGTCGAGGACGCCCCGGCCGGCTGGTCCCAGGCCGGCTATCAGCTCGAGGCGGGTTCCGGCGAAGTCGTCTACGTCACCAGCGGCGAATCGGTGCTCGTCCCATGGCCGTTCACCTCGCTCGCTTCGCGGGATGGCGAACGCGTGCGAGTGCGGGTGACCGGTGACGACCGGACCGTCTC
>NZ_JBXAYD010000097.1:0-271 GCF_056782075.1 Dellaglioa sp. CoH-56-MRSF-12 | reverse complement strand
CGTATACCCTACCTCGGGCTCTGTGTCCATCGCGAACTGGATGGTCAGGATTTTGTTAAATAGCACACTCAGGTTACGCGTTTCCGTGTCGAATGCGACTTCAGACGCCTTGTGCAAGCGGCGCATGAGCGTGTCGAATTCCTCGATCGTCTTCACGTAACGTGGCTCCGACTTCGAGCCCGCTAGATTGTGCGGATTGCGCCCAAGCACCAGATTCGCAAAATGACGGCACCAGAAACCTAGAAGGTTGGCCAGCTCACCTTGCTTGTCC
>NZ_JBXAYD010000096.1:0-271 GCF_056782075.1 Dellaglioa sp. CoH-56-MRSF-12 | reverse complement strand
CGGACCGTCCGCGCGAATCACCGCCGCTGGCGCGACCATCGGGGTGCGCCCACGCCAGCCGATCGTACGATCCGGGCGGGGCCACCTGTGCGGCCGCACGGCCCTGATCGCGGGCTGGTTCACCTCCGGCGCGCGAACCTTTCTGCGCACCGGGGCGCCTTCGACGCTATCAGGGTCTTCGCAGCGATCGCCAATCGTGAGCGGGTGAAAACGCGTCAGCGGACCGGACGCACCTATCGCGGATCACGTGTCTTCCGGCAGAGTGTGCGCA
>NZ_JBXAYD010000095.1:0-271 GCF_056782075.1 Dellaglioa sp. CoH-56-MRSF-12 | reverse complement strand
CAATGGCAACATCGTATCGGAGAACACAAAGAACGGTGGTTCTGGTTACGGGCGTCGTCACCATGACTTCGTAGCATTCAACGCGGGTGACACTGTTCAGTGGATAACGTCGTTGCGCTCCGGCGCTGGCGTAAACATTACACAGGTTCTCTTCAATTAAGGCACAAGACATGACGGATGTAAAAGACGACATCGAAAACCCGCAGCCAACTCTCGTTTACGAGTATGCCGCAGTTGATCCGGCGTGGCCGGAGCTGATGGTGTATAAGGG
>NZ_JBXAYD010000094.1:0-273 GCF_056782075.1 Dellaglioa sp. CoH-56-MRSF-12 | reverse complement strand
CCCTCCGGGCGACCCGATGAACACGTTCTCGTCGAACGTCATCACGGGCGTCCCCGGGAGGAGCTCGACGGGGACCTCCTTTTCGAGCGCGGTCTCGGCGAACGCCCAGCTGGGGTAGCCGGCGGCCGAGACCGTCAGAGTGCCCGACCAGGGTTCTCCGGGATCTCCTTGCACGAGGAACTCGAAGCTTTTCCGGTCTTCGCTGATGACGGGCTGCGTCAGCACTTTGAAGCCGTCGGTGATCTGCACGGTGAGAACGAGGTCAGCGTGGAC
>NZ_JBXAYD010000093.1:0-273 GCF_056782075.1 Dellaglioa sp. CoH-56-MRSF-12 | reverse complement strand
AGTCAACGCAATCAGGATGCGAACATGTTGAAAGTCACCAAGGCCGTGTTCCCCGTTGCCGGTCTCGGCACGCGGTTCCTCCCGGCAACGAAGGCGAGCCCGAAGGAAATGCTGCCCGTCGTCGACAAGCCGCTGATTCAGTACGCGGTCGAGGAAGCGATCAACGCCGGTATCACCGAGATGATCTTCGTCACCGGGCGCAGCAAGCGCGCGATCGAGGATCATTTCGACAAGTCGTACGAGATCGAGGCCGAACTCGAGGCGCGCGGCAAG
>NZ_JBXAYD010000092.1:0-274 GCF_056782075.1 Dellaglioa sp. CoH-56-MRSF-12 | reverse complement strand
GGTGACTCTGCTGGTCGATCCGAGTGTGGTCCTGGCCACCAGGCAATACTGCGACGACAAGGTCGCCGAGGAACTCAACAAGCGGGACAGCAAGCAATCGGTGCGCGTGGCCACTACGGCCGCGATCGCACTTGCCGGCCTGCAGACGATCGACGGCGTGGTGCTGGTGGCGGGTGACCGCGTGCTGGTGAAGGATCAGGCAGCAGGCGCGGAAAACGGCATCTACGTGGCGGCGGCGGGCGCATGGGCGCGGGCAACGGACGCCGACATCGGA
>NZ_JBXAYD010000091.1:0-274 GCF_056782075.1 Dellaglioa sp. CoH-56-MRSF-12 | reverse complement strand
ACTTAAATAGGATGCATAAGTTATGCAAGTTACGCCACTTAAAAAAGTTAAGGCGCTAAAGCGATAAAAGCTACATGATGGCCAGTACTGAGCACTGGCGATCTAAGTCAATGCTGCAGTTCTCATCATCATTGGAATAAGTGGACAAATTCCTGACATGGATATTGCAGCGAGATTGGCTAAAGTTACTGCGCTGATTATCAGCCGAGATGTCGTTATTGATTATGCCTTATACGGAACTCCAGAATTAGCCCTCGTTGCGAACAACAAAGCC
>NZ_JBXAYD010000090.1:0-274 GCF_056782075.1 Dellaglioa sp. CoH-56-MRSF-12 | reverse complement strand
CTATCACCAGTGGGTAGCGGAAAGAGACCAAGTTCGTCGAGTGCTGCCAGAATTCGCGTGTCGCCACGAAGTGTGCTCGATTTTGGACCAGAAGGATAGAATCGAATGTTCTTATACCCGAGCGTGAAGTACAGCGAACTCAGTTTGTAAAGTTCGGTCCCCATAGCATCGCCGTGGTGTTTCAGAATTTCGAACAGACCTTTCCACCAATCAGATTCCTCAATAATCTTGCGAAACGGTGTCTACAAGACGGCAACAGCTTTTGCGAAGGTCA
>NZ_JBXAYD010000089.1:0-274 GCF_056782075.1 Dellaglioa sp. CoH-56-MRSF-12 | reverse complement strand
CGCGTTGAAAGGCATACCTGAGCCACGTTTCGTATTCCAGATTCGCACGTCCGAATAGTAGCGCAGCTTCTTACCGCACGATTCCTGCTGCTTCGGTCCGTACATAGCCATCGGAATATCAGACAGCTGATTCATGCCGATCAGGGAAATCATCTTCTTGCCCATCCGGCCTTTGATACGAGGCAGATGCTTTGCAAAGAATCGAGCGTGCACGCCCAGAGAGTTATCTGCCTCTTCATCGTCGTTAGAGTCCGGATTCATTGCCGGATACGAG
>NZ_JBXAYD010000088.1:0-275 GCF_056782075.1 Dellaglioa sp. CoH-56-MRSF-12 | reverse complement strand
GGTGTAGAAGTCGGTGACCCAGCCGGTCGGCTTGCCGGCATCGTCGCGCTCGGGACGACCCCACGGGATGTCGTGGCCGTCGGAGATCCCGAGCAGCCGCAGCGCGGCGTCGTTCCGCCAGACCGAGTGCTGGTCGTAGGTGGTGACGAACACCGGCCGGTCGGTGAGTCCGGCGAGGTCGGCGGCGTTCGGCCGGCGCCCCGGCACGATCGAGTAGACGGCGTTCTCCGCGCAGATCCAGTCGAGGTCGGGACGGCGCTCGGCGAGGTCCCGGA
>NZ_JBXAYD010000087.1:0-275 GCF_056782075.1 Dellaglioa sp. CoH-56-MRSF-12 | reverse complement strand
ATTCGTCACCTACCTCAATGGGTTCACCGTGGACGGTATGCAGACGGCTTTTCTTTCCCTTCGCCAGTTTCTTAGCCGGACGTTCCAGCAGCTCACAGTCCAGATCGTCGGCCTCAGCCGAAATAATGCTGCCAACGTCACCGTGCTCCACAACTTCGAGAATAATGTGGCTCGGGCTCTTGATCTCGATGACTCGTGCGTTCACGTTTTGGCTGTAAACGCAGCAGGTAGCGCCCACCACGATAGGGCTACCACATGACGCGTATACAGAGGGG
>NZ_JBXAYD010000086.1:0-275 GCF_056782075.1 Dellaglioa sp. CoH-56-MRSF-12 | reverse complement strand
ATCCGTAACCGCCAATTCGACACGCTTCGAGGGATCGCCGCTTGCTCGGTGCTCCTCTATCACGTGCTCGCCACCAATTGGCCGGCGTTGCAGAACGGCATTCTCCTTCTGAAGCCCGCGGGGAACCCGATCGAGGACATCCTGCTGTTCTCCCCGGCGCACTTCATCTGGCTCGGGCTGGAGGCCGTCTGGCTCTTCTTCGTCCTGTCGGGGTTCGTCCTCACGAAGATGGCGTCGCGGCCCGGCTTCTCCTGGTTCGGCTACTACCCGAGCCG
>NZ_JBXAYD010000085.1:0-276 GCF_056782075.1 Dellaglioa sp. CoH-56-MRSF-12 | reverse complement strand
ACTGTGGGGTTGGCCGAAAAGATTCAAGCGCGTATGAGTCATTATCCCCGCATCCGTCTGACAGATACAGAGGAACTGGGCAACATGCAGCGCTGGTCCTACAATCAGGCCGGCGCAAAAACTCGCGAAGCAAGCGGTGTGCACAGACGTGACAGATTCGACGCAAAACTAGGAGATAATAAAAAGCTGTACAGTTCCCTCAGTATGCAAATTTCACGGCTGAAGAAAAAGCTGGCGCTCGATCCTGATGACAGAGCCCTGCAAAAAGAGCTGGGG
>NZ_JBXAYD010000084.1:0-277 GCF_056782075.1 Dellaglioa sp. CoH-56-MRSF-12 | reverse complement strand
ATGGTGCAGTCCGCCACCGGCAGGGTCAGCCGCACCCGCGCCGACTCCCCCGGCGCCAGGTCCACCTGCCGGTACGCCTTCAGCTCCTTGTCGGCCCAGCTGACGCTGGTGACCTGATCGCGCACGTAGACCTGCACGGTCTCGCGGACCGGGCGTGAACCTGTATTCGTGAGCGTCACCGTCGCCTCGATCTCGTCGCCCGCGCCCAGCGACGTGGCGGCGAGCGTGAGGTCGGAGTAGGAGACCGTCGTGTACGACAGCCCTTCGCCGAACGCCC
>NZ_JBXAYD010000083.1:0-277 GCF_056782075.1 Dellaglioa sp. CoH-56-MRSF-12 | reverse complement strand
CAAGGGCGAGGTCGGCGACGACGAGGTGGCCCGCGGCGAGAAGGAGCTCGAGGCGATCACGCGCACGAACGTCGACGCCGTCGACGAGGCCCTCAAGCGCAAGGAAGCCGAGCTCCTCGAGGTCTAGATGAGCGAGGGGAGCAGCCCCGGCGCGCCACGCACGCCGGCGTCGGGCAGACGGGGGAAGTCCGCGACGCGCGCCGAGTTGCGCGCGCAGGTGCAGGCGACCCGTGCCGACTTCGAGCGGCAGGTGCTCGCGCGCAAGGCGCAGTTGGAC
>NZ_JBXAYD010000082.1:0-278 GCF_056782075.1 Dellaglioa sp. CoH-56-MRSF-12 | reverse complement strand
GATCCAGGAGGCCGCCTTCATCGACGGCTGCAGCCGGTTCGGCTTCTTCTTCCGCATGGTGCTGCGGCTCTCGCTCCCCGGCGTGATCACCGTGGGCATCCTGGCCTTCATCGCCAGCTGGAACAGCTACCTGCTGCCGCTGTTCATCCTCAACGACCAGGCGACCTTCACCCTGCCGCTCGGCGTGCAGGCGTTCTCGTCGCAGTACGCCACCGACACCTCCAAGGTGCTGGCGTTCACGTCGCTCTCGATGATCCCCGCGCTGATCTTCTTCAGCC
>NZ_JBXAYD010000081.1:0-278 GCF_056782075.1 Dellaglioa sp. CoH-56-MRSF-12 | reverse complement strand
CGACGCGGCGCCAGCGACGACAACAACGAATCACGCGCCGGCGACCGCACGCCCCGGGACGCCCACGCCAAAGCGCGCAGGATCGCCACCTGCCACACCGCCGTTGCCATCCCGATCGCCGCCGTAGCCAGTGCAGTCACCAGATACCCGCCCGTGGCCATCGCCCGCCGCCGCCGAGGGTCGTTCGCCAACGGGCCGCCGATCAGCTTCGCCAGCCCCGTCAGCGCATCACTGACACCCTCGATCACACCGAGCGAGGCGGCCGACCCGTGCAGAAC
>NZ_JBXAYD010000080.1:0-278 GCF_056782075.1 Dellaglioa sp. CoH-56-MRSF-12 | reverse complement strand
ACGTCGACGTGAAGCCGGGCACGATGGCGACGCCGCGTTCCGCCGCCACCAGCGACACCAGTGTCGTGATCTGCGACGCGGTCGGTCCTATCCGCGGCGTCACGCCTTCATGCGCGCACAGATCCTCGAGCGCGGCGTTCAGCGCGGAACCGTACCCGGAAGGGAACGTGACGAAGTTCTCCATCGCGAGTTCGCGGAACGCGATCGTCGCGTTGCCTGCGTATCGGCTCCGGGCCGGCACCGCGGCGACGAGCGGTTCCCGCGACACGACGAGGGAG
>NZ_JBXAYD010000079.1:0-278 GCF_056782075.1 Dellaglioa sp. CoH-56-MRSF-12 | reverse complement strand
CTGCGAGATTGGCTGCCATGAGAGTGTCTACGTATATGGACCGGAGTGGGCGCACTGGCGCCGGCCCGGCCTCGAACAAAATGACTGTGCGTCGCGCACGAAATGGATCCGCGGATTGTGCCGTGTCCGGCCTCTCATTGCGCGGTGACGGTTTCCTCTAAGCGATCGGCGCGATTGCTGACGTTTTCGAGCCGGTCGAGCGCGTCGCGCGTCGGCAGTCCTTCCGAATCGCCGATCACCTGGATCGCGAGCGCGCCGATCCGGTTGCCCCGTGCGAC
>NZ_JBXAYD010000078.1:0-278 GCF_056782075.1 Dellaglioa sp. CoH-56-MRSF-12 | reverse complement strand
ACGCAGGTGTCCTATCCGTGAACTCGCGGACGGGGGCCGTGACGCTGACCGCTACTGACGTGGGGTTGCCAACTGACCTGCTATCTGGGCCATCCGGCACAGTCGCTTCGAAGTACTTGCCGTCATCTATCACGGGCGGCCTGTCTTACAAAGGAAACTGGGATGCGAACGCAAACAGCCCGGTTCTAGCTAACGGCGGCGTTGCTGGCGGTACTGCTCAGGCAAATGGTTCGTACTACGTGGTTTCTGTTGCAGGCTCAACATCTATCGACGGCATC
>NZ_JBXAYD010000077.1:0-279 GCF_056782075.1 Dellaglioa sp. CoH-56-MRSF-12 | reverse complement strand
GACTGATCGTGGCGCTCATGGCCACCATCGTGGCGGCGCGCCCGGCCACCGACCGGCAGACGTTCGGCTACCGCCGCGCCGAGGTGTTCGGTGCGCTCATCAACGGGCTCATCCTCGTCGTCGTGGCGGTGTTCGTCACCATCGGCGCGATCGGCAGGCTGGTGACGGGGGAGACCGAGGTGCAGTCCGGGCCGATGCTCGTGGTCGCCGTGATCGGCCTCGTCGCGAACCTCGGCGCCCTCCTGCTGCTGCGCCCCGCCGCCGACCACTCGATCAACA
>NZ_JBXAYD010000076.1:0-280 GCF_056782075.1 Dellaglioa sp. CoH-56-MRSF-12 | reverse complement strand
ACGCTGTCGGTGCAGGGCAGGGTGGACCCGGTCGGGATGGCCGTCGGCGCCGTCGCGCTGGCCGCCGCGCTCGCCGTGGCCGTCTAGGGCTACGGCGTCGCCGTGCGCCGCCAGGCCTCGGACACCGCCTACCGCGAGGAGACCCGCTGATGGCGCGCGCGACGCACGGCTCGCGGCTGTCCGACGCCGACCTCGCCCTGCGCGCGCTCCGCGCCTTCCGCGGCGGCCTGGTCCTGCTGGCTCTGGTGACGGTGGTGGCCGCCACTGCGCTGTCGGCGTG
>NZ_JBXAYD010000075.1:0-280 GCF_056782075.1 Dellaglioa sp. CoH-56-MRSF-12 | reverse complement strand
CGAGCGGGGCGGGGACCGCCAGTCCGATCGCCAGCACCTCGTCGCGGGAGGCGTCGACCGAGTCGAGCATGTCCGTCAGCAGCATCGACACCTTGTCGAGCTCGTTGTCCGCGCGGTGGTCCTTGGCGAGCGGCATGTGGTTCTCGGCGACGACCGTGTTCGTGACGCCGGCGAGCGCCACGCGCAGGTGCCGGGTGGAGAAGTGGACGCCGACCACGAGCCCGAGCGCGTGCGCGAGCGTGACGTGCTGGGCGCGCCGGCCGGAGCGGATGCTCTGCGC
>NZ_JBXAYD010000074.1:0-280 GCF_056782075.1 Dellaglioa sp. CoH-56-MRSF-12 | reverse complement strand
GAAGGACATAGTATCGAGCGGTTGGAACTGTGTAGGACTCTGAACCAAAAATTCTACGTCCAGCGAGTATAGGTTTGCGTACCGAAGATTCTGATACAGGGCCTGCTCATAGTTGGCATGTGTATTACCAACGTCTATACCACTGAATGTCTGATATCCGCGTACCACCTTCTCTTTAACCGATAGGTTATATAGCGGAGCGCTGGCATCAGGTCTGAATTCGAGCGTGTTTATCTGGGTGCTCGGAACGTCAGTGATCAACGATTGGGAATACCTACTA
>NZ_JBXAYD010000073.1:0-281 GCF_056782075.1 Dellaglioa sp. CoH-56-MRSF-12 | reverse complement strand
GCTTCACTTCACGATCAGAAAATGGGCGCATTTCATCCAACGTTTTCTCAATGCCGTTGCAGATGTATAGGGTTCGACCCAAGCGCAATTTCGCGATTGCGCCACGCAACAGTTCACGACGAATTTCGATGGTGCTCGTGCTCATCATTTCTCCTTTATCCTGCGTCATACCGCAGTTTAGCATACTGTTCTAGTCCGTAGCGAATTCTTTTTCGATCTTCCGCTTCGCTCTCGCCCGGGCGCCCGTAGTACTTGCGGTGAAAAACTGCGGCCTGCGCCAC
>NZ_JBXAYD010000072.1:0-285 GCF_056782075.1 Dellaglioa sp. CoH-56-MRSF-12 | reverse complement strand
TTTTCTACTGTTGAAACAATTTCCATTATATTTCACTGGAATCGATGTTAAAAAGCCCCGCCTGAGGGGTATGTACAGGAAGGGCTTTTAGAGGGTGTTTCCGTTGAAATATAATGGAAAAAGTTGAGGTCTATCCGGGTACATTGGTCCACAGCCGCTCCCCACATCCGGGGCAGTAGTTGAGGGGTAGCCGGGCGCTCACGGTCGGCGCGTCCATGTAAATCTCGTCGGCCCAGACATGCGCCGTGAACGGCAGTTCGTCTCCCTCACTGACCGCGAACCGAC
>NZ_JBXAYD010000071.1:0-285 GCF_056782075.1 Dellaglioa sp. CoH-56-MRSF-12 | reverse complement strand
GACCTGTACAGTATTGCCCACGAGGCCGAACGCGTTGCCGCTATTGGCCGTCGAGTGTTCGATCCGGGACTGGTCTCGTTTGGGGCTAATGTTCGTCGCCTCGTTGAAGAATACGCGTATGAGAAAAGCGCGCGAGTAGCAGAACAGGCCGACATTCAGACAGCCCGATCCGAAATCGATCAACTCAAGTCCGAAATTGCGAGGCTCCGCAACGAGCGCGCGGCCTCGGAACGCGTGACTGACAAGCATACGGCACGAAAAGCCGCAGAACTTGCGGGCTCCGGC
>NZ_JBXAYD010000070.1:0-287 GCF_056782075.1 Dellaglioa sp. CoH-56-MRSF-12 | reverse complement strand
CCTCCTTGGCGGAGCGGTCGCGGGTCGCCCACTGCTGTGCGATGGAGAAGATGAGGATGAGGAGGCTCAGCACGAGCGCCAGCGCGGCGCCGAAGCCGAACTCCTGATAGGTGAACGCCTGCTGGTAGACCTCCAGCGCCAGCGTCTGGGTGGCGCCGGCCGGTCCGCCGCCGGTGAGGGCCACGACCTGGTCGAAGACCCGCAGCCCCTGGATCAGCGTCAGCGTCGTCGCGATCGCGACGGACGGCTGGATCTGCGGGAGGACGACGTACCGGAACCGCTTGAAG
>NZ_JBXAYD010000069.1:0-287 GCF_056782075.1 Dellaglioa sp. CoH-56-MRSF-12 | reverse complement strand
GTCGCGGAACGCCTTCGTTGCGTCCCAGGTCGAGCGGAAACGTTTGACGACGTCCTTGTGTCCGAGATCTTCGGCGACGGCAGTGACCAGGGCCACTCGCTCTCGATCGCTCATACGGTCGAGCCTGTTCTTGACGATGTAGCCGCCTACGTGTGGGGACACCGTCGAGAGGTGCGCCTTGATCAGGTAATCCGCGTCCCATTGCACCTGGCCGAACATGGCCATGCCGAACAAGACCAACTCGGTGATTCGGATTCTGCCCTCATCTTCCACACGCAAAGTATCCA
>NZ_JBXAYD010000068.1:0-287 GCF_056782075.1 Dellaglioa sp. CoH-56-MRSF-12 | reverse complement strand
GACAGGAACCGCGCATTCGACATAACCGAGTTCGCGCTGCACCTTGACACGCAGATAGTTGGGGCTGACTGCACGCTCGGGAATTTCTGCGAGATGAGCACGACGCTTGCCCTTCCCGAACTCAGAGTCGCGCGCGACACTCGGGAATAGGGTGTTGGCCCACAACCGAGTCATAAAGACCACGGGCGAGCCTGTGTATCGCTTGGTGTACAGGAACATGAAGCGCGACTTCAGAGCCTTTCGGTCCAGCGCAAGATGTTCGGGCACCACGAGATTGGTAGTTGGTC
>NZ_JBXAYD010000067.1:0-288 GCF_056782075.1 Dellaglioa sp. CoH-56-MRSF-12 | reverse complement strand
CCGCGCACTTGTCCTTCCCCGTATTCAGCCGGATCGACCGCTCGGTCGTCGGGTAGTCCACATCCTTCAGGTAGAAATGCGGCAGTGACGTCATGTAGCGCGCGTACGGCACGCATGGCCGCTGCATCGGGTCCTTCGACGCAGCATTGAACGGAAAGTATTCGTCGAACAGATAAGCCGAACTCGACAGGCCGCCCCAGTCCGCCGGCACCGCGATGCTGCCGGTCGGCGTCTTGGCGCCGGTGGCGACGTCCGTGATGAAGCCGTCGACGGTCGAGCGCCCGTCGC
>NZ_JBXAYD010000066.1:0-288 GCF_056782075.1 Dellaglioa sp. CoH-56-MRSF-12 | reverse complement strand
GCGGGATATTCGGTAAAAGCTGTACAAGTAGAAGGATATTTTACAAAGGCATCAACGTCTACTCCATCGGTCTCTATAGGAGTTATCAGTGGATCATCTGAATCAGACGGAGCTTCATTCGCTGTAGCAGGAGCAACACCATCTTATACAGCGAAGATTGTTGAGAAAGACCCTAATGGTAATGTGGCTTGGACAAATTCCGCTGTGCTCGCGTCCAAACCAGTAATAAACCATATTAATTAACGGGAGGCTCAGTCATGGCGCAAGTAAACGCAAATGCCGTGGCTG
>NZ_JBXAYD010000065.1:0-290 GCF_056782075.1 Dellaglioa sp. CoH-56-MRSF-12 | reverse complement strand
ATGTACTGATCCCCAATGCAGAAGTAAAACTTCTGGCCCGGGTCATACTTTTTCCGCTTCTGGCGCAGCAGTGCGGTTGCGATACGACGTTGCGACGGATTCCAATTACGGAACAGCGTCACGAACTGAACGAATTGATCGCTGTTGCCCGAGAGCTGCGTCACATCTGGCGTGTAGCACGAAGGCGCGACGGCACCGGCTTTGATACCCTCTTCACTGCACGGTTTCTCGTGGTCGCTGTGGCGATGCGCCTTAAAATGCAAGCAGTCGCCACAACGGTAGCTGTCTAC
>NZ_JBXAYD010000064.1:0-290 GCF_056782075.1 Dellaglioa sp. CoH-56-MRSF-12 | reverse complement strand
CGCCATGGCTCGACTCCGGAACTTTTGTCAAATGGCGATCACGTTGATGGAACATGCGCCGATTTCGCAAATACAGGCCGCGTGGCGAGATACTGGAATTCTTGCGTTCGAGCACAACGGTATTGACGACGGGCCAGATACCGGTGTAGTATTGCGCTCTCCAGATCAACCGGCTCGTTCGTCGTGTATTCCCGAGTCATTTCGTAAGGAGTGAGCATGAACATCTCTACCAAAGATTATGACCTCTACCAAGAAGAATGCGACGATAAGGTCATGGCATACCTCAAGCT
>NZ_JBXAYD010000063.1:0-290 GCF_056782075.1 Dellaglioa sp. CoH-56-MRSF-12 | reverse complement strand
ATACTAGACACCATTCGAAACGACAGAGAAGTGCATTACGATCAACGAACCATCTATATACAAGAATGGATCGGCAACACGATGATCGTTCGACCACAGATCATATACGTACAGCAGCTTTTGCCCTTGGCTTCAGACCCGTCGGCACCGTCTGGCACGTAATTAGAGGATTCAAAAATGGCACTCTTGTTCAGCGAGGGCTGGGACGCTTACACCACTACGTCTGACGTGACAGGTTCCGGCAAATACAAAGTGTTTATGACATCTAATAATGGCGGTCCTCAACTACT
>NZ_JBXAYD010000062.1:0-297 GCF_056782075.1 Dellaglioa sp. CoH-56-MRSF-12 | reverse complement strand
AACAACCTGATGGACTCGCTGCGATCGGCTCTCAAGAGTCAGGACGACGCGGGGCTCCTGAAGGGCACACAGGAGGATGTGTTCAACGCCATCATCCGCCCGTGGAAGAGCAAGAAAATGCGCAGCTGGTTGCAGGAAAACTACCCGTTGCTGGGTGTGCAGGACCTTGATGAGCAGATTCGCGCCGCTTTGAAGCATGCATCAAAACCCAAGGAGGCTGCATGAACGATGACCAACAACTATTGGCAGAGCGCGTCGGAGACGATGATGCTTGGACCCTGACCGTCACTGGGCCCG
>NZ_JBXAYD010000061.1:0-297 GCF_056782075.1 Dellaglioa sp. CoH-56-MRSF-12 | reverse complement strand
ATTCTCGGACCCGAATCGCGGAGAAACTCGTGGCCGGATCGTGACACATGCATATCTCTACCTGCTGAACGACTCGGAAAAGCTGGTGGAGGTGAAGGCCGATGACGACTTCGCAGAAGTGAAATGGGTGCCGCTCGGCCTGCTTGATCCTGCCGAGATGTATTCTGATCACTACTGGATCATCCACAAGATGCTTGATTCGCTGCCTGTAGATTGATATTGACGAGCAACAAGGAGTGAAGTAATATGTCTGAGTTGCATGATAACCCGGACAGTCCATGCATCGGGGTCTGCTCC
>NZ_JBXAYD010000060.1:0-301 GCF_056782075.1 Dellaglioa sp. CoH-56-MRSF-12 | reverse complement strand
GAGCTAAACAGATTCTTAGCCGCACTAGCCACGCCCGGCAACGAGTACGTAGCATCACACGACAGCGGTGTGGACGCGCTCGGGTTGATGAATAGCGTATCTAGGTCTTGCTGTGTGAGCATGAACAGAGGCTTGAATTCAACCAGCACGCGGCAGTGGTGCGGCAGACCAGTCTGTGCATCGAAGTTCGAGGCCGCCGTTATAGAGACTCGCGTGATAACCACTGAGTCGAAGAACAGATAGTTGCCAATCTTGATCGAGATGCGGTTCTTCAGCTTCGTGTTCCAGTAGGCAGCAGTAC
>NZ_JBXAYD010000059.1:0-302 GCF_056782075.1 Dellaglioa sp. CoH-56-MRSF-12 | reverse complement strand
AAAGGGTGCGGGAGAACTGCCCAAGAAGTAGCAGAGTGGGTGTTCCTCGATCCGAAGCAACGGGCCGAAATAGTTGCCCGCGTTGAACAAGAGGCAAGAGCCCTCAAGTTCAGGTTTTAAGCCGTATCGCCCGGGGACAGGAGTCCCCGGTTCACAAATTCTTAGCAACAGGAGTTGCAAAATGGACAACCAATTCAATCTCGCGCTTGACACCGACGTTTACAAGTGGAGCCACGCAGCTCAACTGCCGCCCGGCGTGCAGTTTGCTTCGTCGTACTGCTCGGCACGATCGGACAAGGAAT
>NZ_JBXAYD010000058.1:0-303 GCF_056782075.1 Dellaglioa sp. CoH-56-MRSF-12 | reverse complement strand
GCCCAAATCACGGTCTCGGGAACAACACCAACATACGCATCGGTCCTGTCTGATATTGACCCCAACGGAAACAAGGCATGGTCTACCAACTCGATCAAGGCGTCGCAGTTTGTCTTGAACCATATAACCTAATGCGAGGGTGACTATGGCAGGTAATCCGGTAAAGGCGCAGTCCCTAGCCAGACAGGTACTTACAGTTCAATCTCCCGCGTCTACTGCTCAGGCAGTAGCGCGGCAGGTTCTATTGTCGCAGTCATCAGCGGTAAAAAATCAGGCAACTGCGCGGCAAGTGCTGATTATACC
>NZ_JBXAYD010000057.1:0-304 GCF_056782075.1 Dellaglioa sp. CoH-56-MRSF-12 | reverse complement strand
GAAAGGAAGAAAAGGGGGGAGAAGGGGGGAAAGGGGGGAGGGGAAGAGGAGGAAGGGAGAAGGAGGAGGGGAAGGAAAGAAGGAGGGAAAAAAAGAAGGGGAGAAAGAAAAGAAAAGGAGGGGGAAAAGGGGGGGAGGGAGAGAAGAAAGGGGGAGAAAAAGAGGGAAGGGGGGAGGAAAGAAGGGAAGAAGGAGAGAGGGGGGAGGAGAAAAAAAGAGGAAACAAACAACAAAAGGGGAAGGAGAAACGGGGAGGGGGGACAATGGCGGGGGGGGGGAAAATAAAATTCATCAACACCAGTGT
>NZ_JBXAYD010000056.1:0-307 GCF_056782075.1 Dellaglioa sp. CoH-56-MRSF-12 | reverse complement strand
GTCCTCTTAAGGGCGTGTTCAAGATCGATGGCGAACTGCCAGTGCGGAAGAAGGCAGCAGGCGCGAAGCTAGCAGGGGTCAATGTGGCTTGGACCAGTTACCGCTCGGCTGACGAAGAGGCGTTTGTCGAGGCTCAGGGCGGCACCGTTGTCAAGTACAGCGCGAAGATGAATGTGCTACTATACAAGCCGGGTGCTAAGTTCGCGGACAAGATCGTAAAGGCCGGGAACAAGGCGATGACATGGGACCAGTTCAAGGAGAAATACGGGCTATGAGCGAGATTACGTTTGCTGTAAAACGCGTTGTC
>NZ_JBXAYD010000055.1:0-308 GCF_056782075.1 Dellaglioa sp. CoH-56-MRSF-12 | reverse complement strand
ACATGCCTCCTGATTCGGTAGACAGTGGATCGCTTCTCCCGTTCTCGGAGTGGAAGAAAGTCCGGGCCTCGCTCCGCGAGCGTGGTCTGGTGTTTGACCCGGCTAACAAGGTGATCAAGAAGTCGAGTGTCACCGATCAGTATGAGCCGCCGAGCCTCGACGCCGTGCCTGAGTGGTTCCTGAACAAGGGCGACGCGGAAGATAAACCGCGCAAGCGTGGTCGCACTGACGAAATTTCGTTCAATGTTTGATAAAGGAGAAAGTGTATGCGTAAACTCGCAACTCTGCGCCGCGTTTCGGCCCTGAAC
>NZ_JBXAYD010000054.1:0-308 GCF_056782075.1 Dellaglioa sp. CoH-56-MRSF-12 | reverse complement strand
CGGATTGATGGCGGTTGCAGCTAATTCCGCGCTGAACACGGCGGGCGCATGGTCTAGTTTTTCGGTAACAGCCGCTGCGTGGACTGCGCCGGGGCCATCTGGTGATTACATCTTGGACATGGCATTCTTGCCCGCCGCAAACCGATACATCTTTGCTACGTCTCGTGGCCTGATGTTCGCAGCCAATCCGGGAGGGACACCGGGTACACCCAGTCCGCTGTCCGGAACAGTGACAATGACGCTGGCTCAGAGCACTACGGCAACTCTTCCTACCCAGCTTATTTTGGTTGGCAGCACCATGTTCGCAG
>NZ_JBXAYD010000053.1:0-311 GCF_056782075.1 Dellaglioa sp. CoH-56-MRSF-12 | reverse complement strand
AGCATGAGTCTATGATTCCGGATGACGATGTGGAAGTTCCGGAGCATTACGATTAGATTGTGCCAAAAAACGTATTCGGCAACCGCTGATGCTAAAGACCCGCTTCGGCGGGTTTTTCTTTTTGCGCAATTTAATAACAATCGATCAAAGGAGAATCGGATGGAAGCGCCATATCGTCTTCTGACGGATATTCGCGACACAGAGTGGTTGCCGAGTATCGTCAGTGACCCGAATTACTGGGGGAAGGTGTGTGCCGGATGTCTCATCATGGCAGAGGACACCGGCCGGTTCCTGATGCCACTGCGTAGTCC
>NZ_JBXAYD010000052.1:0-313 GCF_056782075.1 Dellaglioa sp. CoH-56-MRSF-12 | reverse complement strand
GTTGGCAAGCGGAGTCGACAGAGAACTTTTGCTAGGGCTGTCGCTTGGGTCTTCGCTTCTGTCTGCTGGGAGAACGCTGGGTGCGGTTGGCCGTCACCGACACCAGCAATCGTTGCGTGTGCGCCCACGGGTGAGGGTATACAAGCATTTCTGCGTAGACAGATTTGTTTACTTGGTGATGTAGGCTCCGTTCTGCCGTGGCGCAGGGGCAACGGAAGTCCTCGTGGGCTGGCGCTGCTTGGTTGTGGTCTGTCATTTGCCGCGAGGATTCACTCGCCGTTTCGGTGAGTTCAGTGCGAATGAGGGGATGACA
>NZ_JBXAYD010000051.1:0-318 GCF_056782075.1 Dellaglioa sp. CoH-56-MRSF-12 | reverse complement strand
CCTTAGCACTCCTAATTTGGGGCCCCATTCCTAAAAACCGGGACGGGGTGGGGGCCCTTTGTCCAATTGATTCCGGCTATCGGCCCCATAGTTATTTCCAATTGGCCCGGCACCCGATTCCTATTCATAATCGGGGTCATCGGCTCACTGAGCCATTAACCGCTGACGCTGAGGAACAGAAAATGACGAACACGAACGCAAGCGCCCCCGTCCGGTGCAAGGGCTATCAATCCGTGTCGTTTGCGCGTGCTGAGGCACCGAGCGACGTAATCGGCTCGTTCTATGCCGTGTACCCGGATGGCCGCGTCTATGAAACGC
>NZ_JBXAYD010000050.1:0-322 GCF_056782075.1 Dellaglioa sp. CoH-56-MRSF-12 | reverse complement strand
GACAGAGCTGACGACAAATGCGCCGACATGTCCGTCGCGCATGAGCTTGCCCTGCACGGATTCCTCGACGTAGCCCCGCGTGATATAGGTCACGATCCTTTCTGCCCCCTGCTTCGGAGGTGACGCTTCCTGCTTTAGTCGCTGAAACGCGTGGAGCGCTTCGCTCAACGTACCATAGCCCATACTGTCAGCCAGAGACGAAGCCAAATCGTAAGCATCGGCCTTAGCCGTCAACATTTCAATATCCATCAAATCTCCTTCAACGGGCTCGATGGGCCAAAATGTGCAGACCCATGATGAGCGCCAACATCGTGTTGATTAC
>NZ_JBXAYD010000049.1:0-323 GCF_056782075.1 Dellaglioa sp. CoH-56-MRSF-12 | reverse complement strand
ACATGGGCCGCATCAGATCGACTCCCGCTGTACGATGTGACGCGTGCGGGCCTGAAGACGATCCGCCAAATCACGCATGCGTTGCGCGTACTGCAAGAGACGGTTGACTTCGGTCGCGCTGTACACGGGGTGGTTGTTCACCATGTTGTGTTCGGCAGTCACGCGCAGCATCGGGGCCCGGCCGCTTGCAATCAGCTCTTGAGCAGTCAAGCTCGTGAAACCCAAGGGCTTCAGGTACGGCGGGTCGTCGAGTTCCCAGCCCGGAGCACAGCCACCAATAAGCTCATCCATTTCTTTCTCCTTTGTCCACGCGTACATCAACG
>NZ_JBXAYD010000048.1:0-340 GCF_056782075.1 Dellaglioa sp. CoH-56-MRSF-12 | reverse complement strand
AGTCACTAGGGCTAATTGTAACGGGCGTGCTCAACCCGTTAGGTGCCGTTAATTTCCCGTGTTTCTTGCCGTGTTCGAACGTCCACTTTTCTTTGCGCACAAGATCGCGAACGATCTTATCAATATCCTTGTTATTGGAATAAAGGCCCATTTTCAAAACCCCTTTTTACGTGCGGCGCGGAGTCGTGCCGTATCGGGGTAATGGTCGCGGGTTCCGGCCGCGATGCACGCGACAATCGCGACGGCGGCAATCGCACAGCAAAGAAAGGTGCCAAACGTTAAGATCATTTTTAAGCCTCGGGTTAATGGCTCACGTGAGCCTATGAGAAGCATTCTATAG
>NZ_JBXAYD010000047.1:0-345 GCF_056782075.1 Dellaglioa sp. CoH-56-MRSF-12 | reverse complement strand
GACCCCCACTTCAAAGGCGACATTCTGCTGTCCGCGCTGCGTGTTGCGGTAGGCGATCCGGACTATGAATTCCAGTCTCCAGTCGAGCGCGCGGCTTGGAAAACTATGGCGTTTCCAGTACTCTACGGGTACACTAAAAACTGAAGTGCTCTAATTTTATGGGGCACTACAGGAGAAAACAATGTTTCTGAGTAACCCCTTTTGGTCTGCAAAGCCAAAGATAGTTGTTGGTAGCGGCAACATCTTTATGCAGGCAACGAACACCAATTCGCTGTATAACCTAGACGCCAACGTCATCACTGGCAGCACTGCCGCAAACCCCGGGTACACAACAGTGATGGGTGG
>NZ_JBXAYD010000046.1:0-347 GCF_056782075.1 Dellaglioa sp. CoH-56-MRSF-12 | reverse complement strand
CGTTGCAGACCACGAGATAGAGTTCATAAACCACGACCCAGTGTACAAGCTACATACGGTGGTGCTGTCCTCACGTGCCGATCTTGAGAACATTCCACGCGGAAAGAAAAATCTGGTAAAGCTAGTGATTCAGGACGGTGCAGACGTAAATGCATCGGACTACTCAGCGTTCTCAAACATTGTGCTCATCAAGAACTTCCGGTCCAAGGAAGACTTGCGCGCTGTTCTCACCGAGGACTTGAGCAATGCTGAGGAATTGGTTGTTCGCGTCGATGACTTCTTCGATGTGTGGGTAGAGAGTCTGGACGTTGAACAAAGCATGCGCGAGAAGATCGTAGATGTACGAC
>NZ_JBXAYD010000045.1:0-351 GCF_056782075.1 Dellaglioa sp. CoH-56-MRSF-12 | reverse complement strand
CCCATTTGCCGTCTACCTGCGTGATCGGATCGCACAACTCAGGGGACGTTGATAGAGCTCGCCCACGCAGGGTTGACTCAGGTACGAGTTTCTGCGCGGAGCCGACTACGTCGGCGCGAGCCGTGTCTTCTCCCCGCTCGGGCCTGCGATTGTAACGGCCTCCGGCTGCTCCGCGACCGACCCTCACTATTTGCAGACTCCGTCGCTGCGCTCCTCCACTTAGCAACCGCTCCTGCCGGTCACTGCTCAGCCTCCACCCGTTCTTGATCTTCGTGCCGGGACGGCGAGAAAGACGAGTGGACAAAGGAGCAACCGACATGACGCACACGACCATCACCCGATCCGCGGAGG
>NZ_JBXAYD010000044.1:0-355 GCF_056782075.1 Dellaglioa sp. CoH-56-MRSF-12 | reverse complement strand
TGAACTCTGCCATCTTTTCCTCTTCTACGTGCGGAAGCCCGTTTGGTCGCTCCGGCACAAGATGCGCGTAATCAGCGCGATCTTTGATGCACTGCTCATCGTTGTCAAAGCCTTCTACGAGTCCAGCAAACACGAAGTACCTGAAATGAACGTCATCGAGTTTCTTGAAATCTTCAGCTAGTAACTGATCGATAAGCTGATGGGCGCGTTGTGGGTCCATCGCGTCTCCGTATAAAAAGGCCGGTAACCCGGCAACTAGGTCATGCCTGACCATTCTCTATTGTTGTGGGCACTGTCACGAGTTTCAGGAAGCACGGGCCCGAGACCGGGCAACTGGCTTCACACCAACTGTACC
>NZ_JBXAYD010000043.1:0-358 GCF_056782075.1 Dellaglioa sp. CoH-56-MRSF-12 | reverse complement strand
CAGGTGTACCACGTATAGGCCCATGCTTGCGAGCCACCTGCACCGCCGCACCGATGACACGTGCCCGCCCGGTAGAACGAGGCAGAGCCCTTGCGTTCGTCGTAGTCGGCAGGGGTCAGGCCCGAGAATGGGCGGCCGTCGCGGTAGAACAGTTCGGGTTTCGTCGTTTCCATATCATGCCCCTAGTGGGTTATCGATGGAACGAATAATAACGGGGCCGCGTGGCCCCGTCAATAGTACCCGATTAAATTTTGTGGTTATTCGGGCTTCTGTTGCAACGCGAGCCGCGCGCAAATCTCGTTGTTCCGGCGCACCATGTGTTCCAGATACACAGTCATCACGTCGCCCACAATCCAAG
>NZ_JBXAYD010000042.1:0-358 GCF_056782075.1 Dellaglioa sp. CoH-56-MRSF-12 | reverse complement strand
GTTCTGCGACATTGAACAAGGCAAACGGTGCCGCCGTGCCATCGCCCTGATAAGTGCCGTCCTCTGCCGTGCCATCGATTACGATCAATTGGCCGTGTTGATTGTACGTGCTGCGGTTATCCATTTGGCTTATCCACGTCGTGAGTTAAAGGCAAGCGCCATTGCGCTAGGTTGATAATTCGAGTGCACCGTGTCCGCGCGCTCGATCCAGCGACGCGGGCCTGTGGGCGGCTCGATAGCTGCGGCCCCGTAGTCGGCCGCCCATTGATGCGCGATGCGCTCGGCCTGCGCCTCATCCTGCACAGTGCACACGTCGATTGCGAAGCCGCGCCGCGTCAGGCACGCCATGACCGTAAAC
>NZ_JBXAYD010000041.1:0-367 GCF_056782075.1 Dellaglioa sp. CoH-56-MRSF-12 | reverse complement strand
CTATCGCACATGCCGCGCTGTCTGGGCTTGAGCCCGGTGAATCTGGAGCTGGCTATTTCAAATGCGAGTGGGTCCCGCTGCCCGCAGATGAATGGCGTGCGCTGCTCGAACGTGAGCTACAGCAAACAGCAGACGGTGAAAAGA
Source organism: Dellaglioa sp. CoH-56-MRSF-12 (assembly GCF_056782075.1). The sequence continues at coordinate 223 of NZ_JBXAYD010000041.1, read as the reverse complement.
CGCCGACGCACGCAGCTCTGCGCCTGTTCGACATCGATATACCCGGAGCACAGGGCGATGGATTGACGGACAAGGGTGCAGGACGCCAAAGCGCGGAACACGCAATGGTCTCGCTGCTTGAAGCATTGGCCGATTACGCGGCTAACGGTGATATTCCGGAAGAAGCGTGGGACGCGGCAATCGTCGAGATGTCACGTAAAGCCGCAGAGCAGTCCCGTCCACC
>NZ_JBXAYD010000040.1:0-372 GCF_056782075.1 Dellaglioa sp. CoH-56-MRSF-12 | reverse complement strand
AACTAATAAAACGCGGTGTTTCTCGGCTTATTGCTTAAAAATTTAATAAATATTATCTAGTTTTCAAAGAACAAATTCGACAATTAATATTGTCAATGGAGCCTAACGGGATCGAACCGATGACCTCCTGCGTGCAAGGCAGGCGCTCTCCCAGCTGAGCTAAGGCCCCATAATGGGTATTTTATTAATTGGTAAATGGGCCTAAATGGACTCGAACCATCGACCTCACGCTTATCAGGCGTGCGCTCTAAACCAGCTGAGCTATAGGCCCGTAAACGCTTTTGAGAGTAGATCTCTCAAAACTAAACAAATTTTCGACAAGTGTGTAGGTTTCCGTAATATTCCTTAGAAAGGAGGTGATCCAGCCGCAGG
>NZ_JBXAYD010000039.1:0-374 GCF_056782075.1 Dellaglioa sp. CoH-56-MRSF-12 | reverse complement strand
CGCGCTTCTCTATGCGTGGCACAAGGCCCCGAGCCTCGATCAGTTTCATTTGCCTGCGTTCACGTGTTCGACGTTGACAGACTCCGAATAGTAGCCGTTACTTTGGCCCAGCCATCGGATATCCACGTAGCCTCGGATGGTCGCGAGCTTGTAGAACGTCCACGTATACGAATCGACGTACTCGCCAGCCGGAGGCGGAAAGTCGGTATCGCTAACTTCCTCGGCCATGAGAATAGGTGTCCCGATCAGGTCGTTCACGTCCCCAGTTACCGACTCGATGTATACCGACTCGCAACAGTCCTGTTGATGGTACATGCTGGAGACTTCACCGGTCTCAGCCATGAACGTCACTTCGTCAGAGCCTTCTTCAAGAC
>NZ_JBXAYD010000038.1:0-375 GCF_056782075.1 Dellaglioa sp. CoH-56-MRSF-12 | reverse complement strand
CCACAGTTGAGAATCCGAAGTACTAGCCCCATCGAATTGGAGGCCGCACGTTGTCGCGATCTGCGATAGAACGTCATTTGAAGTTCCCCTTAGGCCGGCGACACTGGTCCCGGTCCAGTACTTTGGAAAGTCCAGATATCCGTCCACTTCATAGGCAAAGCCGTTGCCCATGTTTGTCTTTTTGTGGTCGTACTTCCGGAAGTTGAAGGTCTGTGTCTGACCTTGGTAAGCGCGAATCACAACCCGGATGGGAATGCCATCCTGTAGGGGCACGCTGTCCAAGGTGTGAGTCGCGTCAAATATGGAGAAGTGAACTGTGGGGACCAGTGCGCGTGTGGTCCATGCTATGTGTATGAAGTGCAGCACGTTCAGAGC
>NZ_JBXAYD010000037.1:0-384 GCF_056782075.1 Dellaglioa sp. CoH-56-MRSF-12 | reverse complement strand
GTTCTGTTGCGCACGTCTGAACATCGAGGTCAACGGCATCGCTTACTTCCGAGGCAACGCCCTGAAGCAACGAATCGAGACCATTTGAGGCCCCATGAATTCACATCAACGACGTAAATCTCAGCGTGCGTTTGCCCGTCTAGCAGAACAGTATAGCAGTATGCGCCACATAGTTCTGAGATATCCAATATCCGTTTCTGGGCTTTCGGTGTCTGAGCCGGGACTTATCGAAATCGACTGGACGTTCGGCCGCGCTTTTTACGAGGGGCACAAAAATGACCCGACCACCAGTGCTTAATACGGTCCATGAGTTGCTGGCGGGCATCGAGGCCGTGTTCCTCAACACGATCTACGATAATTCTATGCTCAACGATGCGCAGACAC
>NZ_JBXAYD010000036.1:0-388 GCF_056782075.1 Dellaglioa sp. CoH-56-MRSF-12 | reverse complement strand
ATCCATCGCAAGCTGCACGTCTGGACTGGCGTGGCCCGAGTTCAGCAGGATGTTGATCTTGTACAGCTGCTTGTTCGCAAACACGTTCCATGCGCCAGCGACTTGAAGCGACGTAACAGCACCGCCCGAGTTACCGCCCGCCATATTCACAGGAGTACTGACCGATGAGATAATGGGAAGAGGTGTCGGCGGGCTCGGTACGTTCGACGTTACCCGAATGTATTGCGAGAACGGGTTAATCGCTTGTTCAAGCTCTGTCTCCAGACCATTGCTGTCCGTGTAATCGGTCAGCGAACATTTGAATTGCTCGATCGGGTACTGAGTGCTGCGTGTCGTGTCGTACACCGAAACACCAAACGTCGGGGACGGCGGTGCGGCCTTCGTCGGG
>NZ_JBXAYD010000035.1:0-390 GCF_056782075.1 Dellaglioa sp. CoH-56-MRSF-12 | reverse complement strand
GTGTGCACGTTACCAGAAATTCCCAATTTAATACTAGCAATCGAGTGCTGGTTGTGTTATAGTATCAATAAGTATTGAATCGGAGGTTTTATGGGGCGTCCACGCGCAGCACTTGAAGATGTGCGCAGAATTTTTACGGACAGGGGACATACGCCAACGTTCACGGATGCTGATTATGTCAATTCTCAGTCACGTTTAAGCTATGTGTGCGGCAGTTGTGGTTCTGTCGGTGGCACTTCTGCCATGTCGATGCAGCGCTATGGTAGCACCAAGTGCAAAAACTGCAAGCAACGTGTCAGTGTTGAAGAACCGCGTGCACGCTTCTACGCGGCAGGCCATACCCCTACATTCAGCGATACTGACGAGATTGGTGGAGCCACGCCTCTGAGT
>NZ_JBXAYD010000034.1:0-395 GCF_056782075.1 Dellaglioa sp. CoH-56-MRSF-12 | reverse complement strand
TCGCTAAGCTGCTGGAAACGATAGACCGGTATATCATCGGGTGGATAAAATCCGTACTCCGACGCAATTAGCTTATACCGCTCCATCGTATCCTTTGAACTATTCAAAGGGAAAAAAGCTGTGGGCGGCCAGAGACAGCTTCGTCTCTGAAACCGCGCCACACTCCTTGCACTTGATACGAACGCGTTCCTCAACACCATACTTTTTCAGCTGTGCTTCGAAGTCCTTGATAAGTGCTACCTGATCAGGTGTGCACTCACCGACGATATCAATCCTCTGCTTGAGAGTCAGATAACCGGCTACGTGTTGGATATGCGTAGCGAGTTGAGCCAAGAACGAGAATTCGGAGCGTTGCTCTTCATCCTTCATCTCAGGAGCATCCGCAAACTCAAGAA
>NZ_JBXAYD010000033.1:0-398 GCF_056782075.1 Dellaglioa sp. CoH-56-MRSF-12 | reverse complement strand
AAGACATTCGTCATGATCGATATCGAGAGTCTGGGGCTGCGCGTCGGCTCCCCGATTCTATCGGTCGGCATTTGCTCGGTGGTGCCCGGCATCGGCATCATCGACAGCATGAAGTGGAACCTCAATCTCCAAGAGCAGCTTAATCGTGGTGGAAAGATCGAGGCCGACGCCTTCTTCTGGTGGCTGAATCAATCTGAAGCGGCGCGAAGTTCACTGGTCACGGGTCAGGCAGATTCGATCAATCTTGAGCAGTTCCAGCGCGAACTGACCGATTACTGGTTGACCACGATAGATGCGCGAGTGCGCGATCACTTCATTGTTGATCCCGAGCACATGTATGTGATGGCGCTCGGCAACGACTTCGACATCGCACAAATCGACTTATGGTTGAACGGCGC
>NZ_JBXAYD010000032.1:0-403 GCF_056782075.1 Dellaglioa sp. CoH-56-MRSF-12 | reverse complement strand
ATCTGATTCGTACTACTTAACTGATGATACCAATCAGGTCGCCTTCGAGGCACACCTTCAGCTCTTCACCATCTACTTCTACGGTTGCAGTCGTCATTGACGTGATAACCGTGTCACCTACCTTAACGCGCAGGGGACGGATCGAACCGTCGCGCAGGATATGTCCTTCGCCTACGGCCACCACAACACCACGATCAGAATTGTCTGCCGTACCCGGAATCACGATACCACCAGATGTGGTCTGGTCCGAAATTAGCGGACGGATAACAACCTTGTCGTAGAGAGGCGTAATTGCCATTTAGGCTTCCTAAGAAACTGGTGGAGTCGGGATGGATTCGAACCTCCGCGTCCCGCTAGGGGAACGGGCTCTACAGGCCCGCGCCTTCGACCAACTCGGCCACGA
>NZ_JBXAYD010000031.1:0-406 GCF_056782075.1 Dellaglioa sp. CoH-56-MRSF-12 | reverse complement strand
GCGTTCGGGAAGAAGAAGGCGCGCGGGAAGGGCCGCAAGGAAAGCCCAGCGGTTCACGACGATATCCTCGGCGGGGCCTTCTCCACCGATGCTCCGAACCGGATCTGGCTGACCGACATCACCGAGCACCGCACCGGCGCGGGCAAGCTCTACCTCTGCGCGATCAAGGACATCTTCGCGAACAAGATCGTCGGCTACTCGATCGGCGACCGCATGAAGTCGAGCCTGGCCGTCGTCGGGCCCGCCTGGGCCGTTTGACCCCGATCGAGTTCGAGACCATCATGAGCACGTCGGCCGACATGGCCACGTGACTAACCACTGTCACCTATCCGTGCAGCAAACCCCACCTTTAGCGAAGCCCCCCCCGCAGTGGCTCGATCGAACGCTGGTCAATTCGCTCGTGGCA
>NZ_JBXAYD010000030.1:0-409 GCF_056782075.1 Dellaglioa sp. CoH-56-MRSF-12 | reverse complement strand
AGCGCATTACCTCAATCCACGGTTTACTCATGCTGACTCCTTAAATGTCATTAAAGTACAAAATATCACGGAATTCCTGATCCAGATCGACAGCCGGCGACACGATCGCGAGTTCTTGGTCCGGAATTGTCTCCAGAATCTCCAGTTGCTCTTCGATCCACTCGTTGAGAATCGGGACACGCGGGTGTAGCTTTTTCTCACCTGTCCGCATCTTGATTTCGAGCAGCGCGTCAACAGCGGCCGTGATCTTGGCAGGCTCCACAGCATCGCGCAACTGCGAAAACGAGACGGGAGCCGGAGTCCCGAATTTGGCCGTGAACTGCGCAGCCATAATCGGGCGAATCAAGTACAGATACTTATTGTACCACACTTCGTCCCCCTGAGGATACTCACGGCAATCGCCCTTGGC
>NZ_JBXAYD010000029.1:0-418 GCF_056782075.1 Dellaglioa sp. CoH-56-MRSF-12 | reverse complement strand
CCCTCAACGCCTTCGGCCCGGATCACGGCCAACACACGGTCAACCGAGTACGGGGCCTGCTCACGCAATTGAGCGACGAGCGCATCTTGATCGATACGGCCAAACAGATAGGCGAAGGTGGCACCCGCAAGCGCCGGAAACTGCTGTTCATCGAACCCGAAAATCTTCCTGAGCACTACCCTCTCCTATTTACACATCACTCGCCATGCTTCAGCAGGTACGAATCGCTGATCGCTTTGAACGAGAAGCCAGAATCAGCGTGCTTGTAGACCACACCTTCTCGCGGACGGCCGTTGATGCCCTGACCCTCGGCACGTGCCAGCAGGTCTTTCGCGTTTTTCGCAATGCTCGACAGCTTGAAATAGCTGGTGACCGGCACATGCTTCAGGCCCAGCTCACGTACGATGTGTTCGACTTC
>NZ_JBXAYD010000028.1:0-419 GCF_056782075.1 Dellaglioa sp. CoH-56-MRSF-12 | reverse complement strand
ATTAACGACTCGTCAGGAACATTGTCCGGGGACTCGCTCGGGCGTGGGTACGTGGCATGTGCCTCGTACTCGACCAAGATATGGGACCCATTCAAACGACGCTACGTCAAGAATACACGCGGCCCGGGCGGTAAACCACAACGGTACGTGACTGTTATTGTTTTTCTTGACCCACGGCTTCATGTGATGGTATCATGCAGCTGCGCCGATTTTCGCTATCGGTGGGAAGTAGCGCTTAACCGAAAGGTTGCGGCAGAAATCGAGTACTCGAATGGTGAGCTTCCAGTGATCCGTAACCCGAGTATGCGCACCTCAAGCTGCAAACATTTGTTCAAGCTTTATGAAACCATCAAACCTCATCTTCCTGCGCGTCGTGCTGACGATAAGACGCCTCCGATAGCACCGCCCAAGGTTGGGAC
>NZ_JBXAYD010000027.1:0-423 GCF_056782075.1 Dellaglioa sp. CoH-56-MRSF-12 | reverse complement strand
CGACTGGAACAGCGTTCACGTTCGCGGCCGTCAATGACACGTTGCCGCTTCCGTTCGGGCTGATGCCGTTGACCGTGGATACAGTGCCTGCCGGAATCGCGGCGGTGACCGTGATTAGTCCGTTTGCTTCGGAGAGCGTAACGTTTTGACCAGCCACTAGCGACTTGATGATCGCTGAGTTTGCGGGAGGGTTAGACTCAACCAGAATAACGGCACCTGAACCAGTTTGACCCGTGACCGACGTGATTGCGTCGGCGATCGAGGGCACAACCGACCAACCCAAGTTCTGGCGCATGTAGCCATTGCCGTCGTTTGGTGCTTCCGGAACACCAGTACCAGAAATCTGAATGCTGTTTCCAGTGTTCGATAGCGATATGGTAGGCCCTGCCGTGAACGTAATGTCTCCAGTAAGCGTCCCCGACG
>NZ_JBXAYD010000026.1:0-443 GCF_056782075.1 Dellaglioa sp. CoH-56-MRSF-12 | reverse complement strand
AGATCGCGAAGCCATTCTGCCTGCGTGCGTGGTGTTTCAAACAATCCGAAAGCGGTGAGGGAGAAACCCTGTACGTAGAACAGAAGGGTGAAAAGAAAGCAGCCGAAGATTCGGAGGACTAAATGACGTTTAACCCGCTTGTTCTCGCGACCCGCGAGGAAATGGAACAGGCGGATGACCTCCTTCTATCACTTACGACATTGGCCAAGCCGTCTAACGGAAGTGGCGGCACGGCAATGTCGCATGTGGAGACCATGATGCGGATGCAGGGTCATGATCCTGTATCTGAAGATAGCGCGAACCCGCCACCAGTGCGTCGTTCGCGTTTTTTCTATTCTCCGACGCAAAGTTTTGCTGAAGAAGTCAACGCATCGAAGTCTATTTCAGAAGAGAAGAGTCTTCCGCACGATAACGATGAGATCAACAGCCGAGTTATTCAGTAC
>NZ_JBXAYD010000025.1:0-445 GCF_056782075.1 Dellaglioa sp. CoH-56-MRSF-12 | reverse complement strand
GCATCGGAAGCCCAATGACAGGGCGCGGTTCCGGTGCCGGAGCCATATCCATGTCAGCTTTATTGCGGCGAATTGATTTAAATAGTTTGCGCAGCATCACGTTCCTCCAAAAATTTGCCATAGGCAGCAGCGCATCGCACGATAACGGCGCGTAGCGCAGTTTCATGATCATCCCCGTCAATGTACGAGAATTGGGCTGTCGTTTTATTAAGCGAGCCCGGGGCCGAGACCGTGGCTTCCATGAAATGTTCCATCCCCGCGTCTTCGTCAAATTCTGACCACTGTTTGATCGACATGCGAAGTTTTGCCTGAATATAAAATGCGTCGCTCGAATATACCATCGGGTCAAGGACACCGCTAGCACCACCCGCATACACGATGTAGTAGCCATCCTTTCCGTTGTCCTTTACACACGTGGCCGGCACGTTCAGGGCGCGTGCTACCC
>NZ_JBXAYD010000024.1:0-450 GCF_056782075.1 Dellaglioa sp. CoH-56-MRSF-12 | reverse complement strand
TTTCCGGCCCCACGTCACGTACCGTAATCATCTGGTGCATGATGTGTGGAACAGGTCGATTCATGAATTCTGTTCGGTAGTCCTCAATACCACCAGCCATGATTCGTGTACCCTCGGCTTCCGTCACAGTCGGAAATATCAAGTTCTTTGAGGCAATCATCGCATGGCACGCATCGAATTCCTTGCGGCGCGGGCTGTACTGGCGCGGCAGACACCGGGGCTTCCCAAGCGGATTCAGACCCATGTCTTCCCGGATTCGCTGCAACAAATCGATCGACTGCCACTGGTCGGCAACCATGCCCACCGCATTCGTATCGCGCGCCAACTTCAGAATCACGTTCAGGTAGATCAGGTTGAAGTTGACCTTCCTGCCGTCAAGTGGAATACATTCGAGGGCGGTGCCGACTACCGTTTTCCCTGTGTCGAAATCGTAGTGGACAGATGCAATAC
>NZ_JBXAYD010000023.1:0-455 GCF_056782075.1 Dellaglioa sp. CoH-56-MRSF-12 | reverse complement strand
CACATCTCGTAGTTTGCGTCAACCGAAGACAGGTACGCGTCTATACGCATAGCATACGAGTTGTCCTTAGTGACCGGCACATCCGCCACAGCTAGTGCAAACAGCATGTTAGTGCTGGTGTACAGCCCAACTTCTCCGAACTGCTGAAGGAATGTCAAATCCTTAGGAAGAAGAATGGAGTACCGAAGCACGTTACCGTTTATCACGTCGCCGGGACTAAGGAGTCCTGTTGATACCAGAGTTCCGTGTATGTCGGTATCACTGGCTGTAGGCACATATCCAGTACCAGTGCCCAGCTTGTAGCTAGTAGGTCTGATTGAGGGATTCGATGCCAGCGCATCACGTGCCGCATTCGTTATCTGGAAATACATTTTGTCATCCTATATGAACCGATATCAGGCGTCGCTTAATGATAAGGGGTGGATCGGTTATTGCTTCCATCCACACTTTATTGA
>NZ_JBXAYD010000022.1:0-462 GCF_056782075.1 Dellaglioa sp. CoH-56-MRSF-12 | reverse complement strand
GACGGATGGCTATTTTGGGTTGGGTTTGACGGCCACTACCACGTTCCCACCAAACGTTGCAGTGTATAACTATGCGGGAAATACTGTGCGGGCCGGCTCCAACTTGACCTACGGTGGCCAAACAGCTGCCGCTGCGGGAACCGCCACAGGCTCTGCGTGGCTGGGTGGTTCTACCACAGGTCCCGCGATTAGGACAACCGCGCTTTACCGATACTCTGATGATGCGGTGAGTAGCGGTACCGCGCTTCGACAGCCCGATCAGGGCATGTGCGCAGTGAGCGATAACCCCGGGAATTTCTAAATGCACTATAAAACAAACCGACAAAACCACGATTTCCAAATCGCATTCTTCCTCGTTGGTTCGTGCCAGACGGCGGATGCAGCGTACGGTCTGCTTCACGATCTGCGTCAGGACCGAGAAGCAGCGCTAGCCTCGGCGCGTGCCAGCGAAAAAAGAATTCT
>NZ_JBXAYD010000021.1:0-468 GCF_056782075.1 Dellaglioa sp. CoH-56-MRSF-12 | reverse complement strand
GGATTACGAACAGTATCGGAAGGCGTACATACGGAAGTACGGTGAGGGTCCTGCGATGCGCCCTATTCCGATTGCGCCGACGCCTGCCGACATGGGCATCATGGAGCATGTGCACTACACACCGGGTGCCAACGTCGCGGGCATGGAGAAGTTGGGGCTTACGCGCATCGACGACTACCTGAATCAGGTGGAAGACGATTACACGTCGTCTGATGACGAGGCGGATAGCGAGCGTATCTCGGGTGTCGTGGATACGGCGCTCTCCGAACTGAAGGGGCGCGCAGTCCACACCGAATTCGGTGAGGGCGAGATCGTGCGGTGCGGTACTGCCGCGAAACACGTGACAGTGCGGCTCAGTAACGGATTCACGGTGAAGGCCCGTAAGTCTTCAACGTTCTTGCTGGAAAAAGAACCTGAGGGCCCGCTACGCCGCAAGATCGCGGATATCATTGGGCTCAAGGTAACGCC
>NZ_JBXAYD010000020.1:0-471 GCF_056782075.1 Dellaglioa sp. CoH-56-MRSF-12 | reverse complement strand
GCTCGGCGGTGATGTCGATGCCGAGCTCGGCCATCGCCTGAACAGCGGTGGGGTTGATCTGGTCGGCGGGCATCGACCCGGCGGAGCGGACCTCGATGCGGTCGCCGGCGATGTCGCGCAGGAATCCCGCGGCCATTTGGGAGCGACCGGCGTTGTGGACGCAGACGAACAGGACGGAGGGCTTGGTGTCGGTCATGGTGGCTCCGGTCAGCTGGTGGGGGTGAGGGTGGCAAGGAGGGCGTCGACGCGGCGGGCGATGTCGTCGCGGATCGCAGCGATGCCTTCTGCGGAGGCGAGGGCGGGGTCACCGACGGTCCAGTCCTCGTAGCGGACGCCGGGGGTGATGGGGCAGACGTCGCCGCAACCCATGGTGATGACGACGTCAGCCGCGCGGACTGCGTCATCGGTCAGCGGTTTCGGGAACCGCGGTTCGTCGTTGCCGGGGGTCAGCTCGTCGATGAGGGGCTGCAC
>NZ_JBXAYD010000019.1:0-483 GCF_056782075.1 Dellaglioa sp. CoH-56-MRSF-12 | reverse complement strand
ATGTCAAGCTGTTCCCAATGCACAGGGACCCAACCTTCAGGAGTACTGACTTCAAAGCGACGAATCTGATTCAGAGGTTTCATGTATGTATCTCATATTGAGTGTTGTGTCACCATCACCTCCGTAGGGGTCGAAGTAATGATTTTTAGGACACGAAAGAATTGGGTGTCCTCCACATGATTCGCAATAGGTGTCATACGCTGCCCACCTATCGGCCGCGTGCCACTCTCTGCACTCAGGGCACTCTATCTCCTGCCCCGGAAAGTCTAGAGGACCTTCCCAGTCGATAGTTTGGTACGCAGCATCGTCAACGCGTATTGTGTTCATGTGTCACCCAGCAAAAAGGGTCCGAAGCCCCTTGGTTTAACCTACGTAATTGCCATCGACGAAAATCCCCACACCCTTATTGTAGGTGCGGCTGTTGCGTGAAAGACGACGCTTGAACTTACCGTCGATGAACAGCGACTTGTCCTTGATGTCGAT
>NZ_JBXAYD010000018.1:0-520 GCF_056782075.1 Dellaglioa sp. CoH-56-MRSF-12 | reverse complement strand
CGCGTACACATTGGCCCCCGACGACGAACGCGACGCCCAGTAACGCAGGCTGCACACGCATTCAAGATCGCCCGTTACAGGATTCAGGGCGACAAGCGCGAGTGACCGAATCCGTTCCTTCGTCTCGTCGTGATTACGGCCGTTTGCGCTGCATCCGTCGAATGTTACGCGCATGCGTCACTCGCGTACGCATAGCCGTCGTGTTCGCGAATCGGTTCCCCGTCTTCGGTAAGTGCCACGCACTCACCCGCCGCGCGGCCGTGAAGCTCGCGCGCGGCTTGCACCCATTCGAGATATTCGCGGATCGGGGCGTTACTGCGCTCCGTGTCCAAAACGGTTCCCAAATTGCTGACGATGATTTGATAGCGTGCCATGGTCTTACCCTTGTTGTGCTTCGTGATGGGTGAGCGCGATTTGCGCGATAGCTTCGGTCGCGCCTTCGCGGAACCGGTACGAATGGAATTTTCCGACAGTATCCAGTGCGCCAGCAGCGGACAGAGAACGCACACTGTAACGCGCC
>NZ_JBXAYD010000017.1:0-531 GCF_056782075.1 Dellaglioa sp. CoH-56-MRSF-12 | reverse complement strand
GGGTGGCATTCGGCCGACATCGAGTATATGGATCAGGAGGAATACGAATGACGACGCAGCGTGAAGCGTACCATGAGGGCAGTGCCGACTACGAACGGGGCGACGTGGATGAAAGCCCGTACCCGGACAATGACGCTAACGGCCTCTCGTGGTACGATGGTTGGTATGATGCATTTCTTGAGGATTCGGACGAATGAGGCAGAAACCCCAAAGGTTTGACAGAGTAGCGAGAAGTTACGTAGAAAGCCCAAAGGCTGTCGAAGACTTTCTCGATGAGTACGAAGCGCTGTGCCGAAAGCACGAGCTTTGTATCAGCCATGAGGATGCGGGGCACGGTGCGTTCATCGTCGAGCGCTTGCGCAATATAACGGTGGAGCGGGTTGTGATCGGTGCGAAGCTGGGAATGCTGAAGGGCGCACAAAGACAGGGGAGAGTTGATGGGAAAGAAGATTAAGGACCCGGTTGGTGACCGGATGAAGCGCTTCGAAATGGAAGAAGCGGGGCGCTCCATGATGCCCGGCCTTCCTATTC
>NZ_JBXAYD010000016.1:0-575 GCF_056782075.1 Dellaglioa sp. CoH-56-MRSF-12 | reverse complement strand
ATCCAAAACTGTACGTACCAAATGCTCCTAGCAATACGTTACCGGCCGGAAGATTCAACCGCGCCCCGTTATTGGTCTGGGAAGCTATTGTTGGATTGCCCGCAGCCAAACCTGAAGATGAGACGTTGCTGGCTACTAGAGTGGGGTTATTTACGCGTTTATATGCGTACTGCACTGTCATTTGTGGGACTTGCGTATTACCAACTTGACCCGACCACGCAAATGGCGATCCCGGGAAGGCTTCATAATAGAACAAGCACTCATTCGCCATCACCGACAAGTCCTTGAATTCGAAGCCCGTATAGGATGGGCCCTGTTCGAGCTGCACCTCAGTGATCAGCGCCGTGAACGTGCCGGGTGCCGCCGTCGTAGCCAGCTGGAACCGCAGATAGTGATTGGTGCCCAGCGTCTTTCCCACAACCGAAGGAATGCTAAATGTCTGCTGACATCTCGTCCATGTATTTGCCGGCACCGCAATAGGCGTTCCTGATAGCGTCACTGTACTCGAACCGCCAGACCCGAAGTTCTGGAACAGCGAAGGGGTAAACGACATGCCCTTTGATACGTTGATCAAG
>NZ_JBXAYD010000015.1:0-591 GCF_056782075.1 Dellaglioa sp. CoH-56-MRSF-12 | reverse complement strand
CACAAGTTCCTCACGATGGAGACTGTGCCAATCGTATCGGATTTTTATTCTCTGGTATTTGAGGGTTGCACAATCCGTGAGTACTACGAAAATCTTGAAGATGCACTTGTGTGTCTTCGTCAACTGAAGGAAACACTCTGATGGTAAAGGACGCGTTGAAGGCAGGAGGCACCTACGGACTAGTGGGTGAATCTACACAGAACCACTACGAAGGTCCTGTAACAGCACCGGTCTCTCAGCTTGAGTGGTTGCGCGAAAGCCTAACAGCAGAACTTAGTGGACTGTCCACCGACATTGAAGATTTCCGCGTGTATCTGGCTCCGTATCTTCCTCTCACAGAATTTGACGATTCGGTGGGTGTAGCGTGCGAGTCCGCTGCCCAGAAATACCAGTGGCCAACAAGTCAAAACAGCCCGGTGGAAGCTGCGTTCCTGAACGCGCTAACAGAACTGGATCGACTGCGAAGCCGACTCCGCTACATCAAGAGCTTGGTGCTAGCCTAAGCCATAACCCCGATTCCGCAAGGTTTCGGGGTTTTTCATTTTGTGCTTGACACGGCATTCGTCTTCTGTATAATACGCGCATCTAATA
>NZ_JBXAYD010000014.1:0-621 GCF_056782075.1 Dellaglioa sp. CoH-56-MRSF-12 | reverse complement strand
CGTCACTTGTTCCTTGCGCGGCGCAGCGTCCGTAGCCGGATCGTTCGCGGCGCGGTTGTCGCGCACTTCGGCCGATGCCTCGATGGATGCCATGATATCGTCAACCGCGACAAACGGTTGAACGCTGTAGCCGGTGCCGCTTTCGGCCGTGAATTCGGTTGCTTGTCCCTGAGCCGCGAACGTCGCGAATTCACGGGCGCGAGCGCGCGTCAGGCCCAGCGCTTGCATGATTTTGACGGCGGCCTCTTTGGACGTGAAGTCTTGACGGGTGCACGTGACNATGTTAACGATGGTGATGATGTTTGCCTTTTCCATTTTGATACCTTTTAAGTGTTGGTTAACGACAAGACAAATTCTAGGGGACTAGAGAACACGTGTCAACTAATCCCCTATGACTTGTGCGGTCTTTAGACGGCGGCGCGCTGGAACATACCGGCCAGCAGGCGCGACGGCTGACGCTGAGCGCGGGCACGTGCTCGGGCCAGTGCACGCACTTGAGCGCGGGGCGTGTGTTTCAGGCGCGGGGCCGGTTCCTCGGCCTTTTCCCATTCTTGCGGGGCCGCGTCCTGATGCGAGCCTTCCGCGCTCACGTCGGATTCCTGCGTCGCGATCGGTTCGGCG
>NZ_JBXAYD010000013.1:256-626 GCF_056782075.1 Dellaglioa sp. CoH-56-MRSF-12 | reverse complement strand
ACGATGTCCTTTTCCAGTTCGACCAGATTGATGCCAGCCGCCGAAAGCCACATCTTGAGTGGCACTGGCACCCCATCTGCGGCCGCGCGTTCCAGTGCCCCGAGCGGGTTCTCGACACCAATCGCGGCAAGCGCCTCACCCATCTTTTCGTTGAACTGCTGTTCCGTACATGCATATGGGTAGGAACCCAGCATATACAAGATGCTCTCGTCCCGACTCGTCGCCGTACTCGTATTTCGGTGCGTGCTGATCTTGTACTGCGATCCCGCCGTGACCTCGATACGTGTGATCTTCGTGCGCTCTACGCGTTCATACACGTAACTCCCGCGATCGTTTTCTGTGACCTCGGACTTTGCACGGTAGTACGGAT
>NZ_JBXAYD010000013.1:0-246 GCF_056782075.1 Dellaglioa sp. CoH-56-MRSF-12 | reverse complement strand
TTCATGCTTCTGCCACTCTTGCGTGAAAAACACACGTTTTTCTTTTTCGCTCATCTTTTATCCTTCGTACGGGTCATCCCCGTTGTCGTAACATTGCTCGATACGCGCGGCCTCGGCTCGGAGTTCACGGGCCCTGTTCTCGTGATGCGGCACGCACTCACCATAGTCTGAGGCGTCGGCAATCGTCGCCTGATAGTCGTGGTAGTCGGCGGCAACGCGCAGCGCTTCGGGCGACGCGGCCAGCCA
>NZ_JBXAYD010000012.1:0-1690 GCF_056782075.1 Dellaglioa sp. CoH-56-MRSF-12 | reverse complement strand
TGTACTAGGCCCTGTCAAGTTGACGGATGAAATAATATAAAATTTAATATGTTTCTAAATGGCTTTATCCCAGTATTCATCTGGGGTAAGGCCATTTCTTTGTGTTGAGCGATTGTAATGATTAAAATATTCAATTCCTGCTTCAACCAATTTCATAAGTTCTTGATAGGTCTTTGGCAGTGGCTGACGTGCCATCCATCGATTTTTAAATTCATTCCACCAACGCTCCATTGGAGCGTTATCGTATGGCGTTCCTGGTCGGGACATACTTCTAGTTACTTCATATCGATCAAGAGAACGATTAAATAGTTTTGAGGTATAAGCTGAACCGCGATCGGTGTGCACCATGGGGTGTACACTACCAGCACCTGAAAAGGCCTGCTGAAATACCTGGATTTCTGCTTCACTAGTTTCTGTAGGACTTAGATTATAGGCTAAAAGTCGCCGACCATAAAGATCTAAAACACCACTTAACCGAATTTTATATTCGCCATTTATGCCATATGAAAGCTCTGTTGAATCGGCCAACCAAACTTGGTTAGGTCTACTCACACTAAAATTTTGATTAAGAAGATTATCTTGGATATATTGTTCTGATTGTTTCACACGATTATGCTTCTTCGGATGTACTAAACATCGAATACCTAGTTCTCGCATAACTCGTCGAACCTGTTTGAAAGTAATGGGAAAATTAATTGATGTGTCAGCTTGTAAATTTACCAACATGTTTCCAGTACCAATCCCTTGTAGATTGAAATCAAACCAGTATTGGGTTCGCTCTTTAAGTTGTTTATTACGTGTCTCCCAAACTGTTTCTTGTCTTTTTAACCCTTTGTAGTAAGCCTGACGGCTAACGCCAACCATTTTTATAAGTTTTGTTATCGCACCATGCTTTTCTTGACTAACATTCTTAATCGCGTGATATGCCAGTCGTCTTTGCTTATTCACCCCTTGCGCTGAAGTTCCTGCCATTTTTTTATAAAGGCCGCATATAATTTTTGATCTTCGATTTGGCTTTCTAACTCGTGAATCCGTAGATTCGCTTTATCTAAATCTGTTAGTTCTGATTGATCTTTACGGTGACCACGATTATCGATTAGTGATTCATAACCACCTTGTCGTGCCTTAAGAACCCATGAACGGGCTTGTTGATAAGAGACACCGAAGTGTTCCGCAGTTTCATTATAACTATGTTTATCTTTGGTAATATATTCAACAATTGAAACGCGTTCTTCAAAAGAAGTTTTACGACTCATAATGGGAACCTGCCTTTTGGACGGTGACGCCGTCACCGTTTTATCCTCATTATACTTGGAAACCCAGTCTAATAGTTGTTTTTGTGATCGTAAACCAAACTTAAGTGCAACATCTGCTTGTGAATATTGACCCGTTAGATAAGTTAATACCGCTTCTAATTTCAGCGCTTTTGAATAGTGATTATTGTGGCGCGCTTCCTGTAAACCTTCAATACCATCGCGGTCATAGCGATCGACCCAACGTTTGAATAGATCTTTATTAATACCGTATTCTCGGGCAAAAGTTCTTCTCGGCATTCCGGACTTTCTAAATTCTTCGATAAACGTTAATTTTTCTAATGCTGAATACTTGGCTCTGGACATACAAAAATCCCTCCATGATTATCGGATGAAATTATATTATTTCATCTGACAACCATAAAGGGATTATTACA
>NZ_JBXAYD010000011.1:0-4217 GCF_056782075.1 Dellaglioa sp. CoH-56-MRSF-12 | reverse complement strand
CAAATCGGAAGGAATTTAAGAAGTTGATACGATCCACTGATTTTCCACCCTCTTGGCAACTCGTTTTCGAGCCGTCGGAGACATGTAGAAATTTTCTGGGTTTGCCACTTTTGAAAAAGTGGCAAGGTCTGTTGTTTTGAATTTGATATTGAAATGAATTTGCAATCGTTGCGGAAAAATGCAAAGGTGAAAATATCATTTCTGTTACTAGAAAAAAGGACAGCTGTAGGCGTTTTTTTTTGTGCCTGTTCACGTCGAACCTTTTCAGCCTAAAGGCGAAAAAAGGGGCAAAGTGGACAGACAGTTTTTAGCCTCGCAGAGACCACACTTCACAGAGTGAAGTATAGTGGGTTATACTTTACTTGGAAGATAACTCCGAAATGAGGTGCGTACTATGAGTTTTGTAGTGGCTAGAATGACGAAATTAAAAGCTGATAATTTAGTCGGTATTGGCAATCATGACCAACGGAAAACGACTAATCACAGCAACGAAGATATTGATGTTTCCCGCTCCCACTTGAATTATGATTTGGTGGCTGGGCGCACTGATAATTTTAAAACGGATATTGAAGCCTATATCAACGAAAATAAAGCTAGTAAGCGGGCAGTTCGCAAAGACGCTGTTTTAGTCAATGAGTGGATTCTAACCAGTGACAAAGATTTTTTTGAGCAATTAGACGAAGTCGAAACCCGTAAATATTTTGAAACAGCCAAACAATATTTTGCAGATAACTATGGCGACGAAAATATTCGTTATGCGGTCGTTCACTTGGACGAGAAGACCCCTCACATGCATATGGGCATTGTGCCCTTTGATGATGATAGAAAGCTCTCAGCTAAGCGTATATTCAATCGTGAAGCCTTACAGCGCATTCAAGAGGAATTACCACAATATCTCAAAGAGAATGGCTTTGATGTTCAACGTGGCAACAAAAACAAAGAGCGTAAGAATTTATCAGTACCCGAATACAAAACTATGCGGGAAGATTTGAAAAAAATAGAGACCGAAAAACAAGAGACACAAGCAAAGCTTGCAGATACTAAAAAACAGCTTGATGAAATCAAGCCACGGGATAACAAAAAAATTGCTAGTAAACCAACTTTGCTGAATAAAAATAAAGTCATGGTTGATAAATCTGATCTCGCTGATTTGGAACAACGGGCGTCTTTTAGTGATAATTACAATCAAATGCATGCTAGAGCAAGGCGTGAAGCCGACTCGTTAAGAGATAAACTGACTAGAACAACGTGGGACTATAATGACCTCGAAAGAGAGAATGAGCGATTGCAAAAGTTAGTCGGAACACTTCAAGGCATTGTCCGCAATGTTGATGAATTTCTACACAAAAAACTAGGTATCAATTTACCTGACAAGTGGCTAGAACGTGCAGGACTAAAAGAACCGTCTAAAAAAGCCCCTGAAAGCTCACAGGAACTCGAAAAACATAAATCTGATGAATTAGGCGGTCCACATCTTTAAAACGCTTATATGGGCTTAAAATGGCATTTAAGAGCTTAATTTAACATCTGGCTAGATTGAACGTCGTTAATTTTGTGTCTGTCAACGGTAAATCGAATTAAAGGGGCTTGCTGCTTTAGCAGTTAGCCCCTTTTTGAGGCTTTAAGGAGTTGATAGACTAGCGGATAAAACACTTTTGCGCATGCAAAGAAAAGCACACCTGCTTTTTTTGCCTGCCCCACGGCGAGTGCGGGGTGAGTTTGAGCGGGAGCTCCCGCTCATTTATGGGGTCAAGCTGACACAGCTTGCGGGTTTGGGCGGAGCCCATATTTTGGTTTGAGTGGGATAAAAATTTTGAAAATCAGGGGGCAGGGAGCGAATTTCGCTCCCGTACTACGACCCCCCTATAAGTGCCGAGTGCCAAATTTTACTTGAATAGGACTTTACGCTTACTCTCCCAATGGATTTGGGAGTTTTTTTATGACCGCCGTTTGACCGCCGTTTTGACCGCCGTTTTTTTAAACGGGTTATTTTTTGACTATATAGACTATAAGTATATAATGATGTATAATGATAAAAAAATAAAGGAGTGAGTTTTATGCCTGAAGAGAAAACAGAATATCAAGTTGTAACCGTTAGAATACCTAAAAAGATGTATGCTGATTACAAAGAGATTTTAAAAAGTGAAGGAAAAATTGTAACTTACGATATTAGAAACTATATGCGTGATGTTATCGAAAAATCTAAGAAAGGAGAAAAATGAGCATAAAAAAAGAGCGCCCTCTCTCAAGTTCGCTCGTGAAAAATGCTTTTATTTTCTAAAGGTGATTATACTATATGACTACTAAAAATACAAAGGCTAGAAACTTTGCATTCATTTTGTATCCTGAAAGTATTCCTGAAAACTTTATTGAAAATTTAGAAAAAACTGGTATTCCTATGGCGATTAGTCCGCTCCATAATTTAGATAAAACTGAACGAAAATTTAAAGATATGACTCCTGATGAACAAGAGATAATAAGTGCTGGTGGATCAATTTATAAAAAACCACATTATCATGTTTTGTATATTGCTCGTAATCCGGTTACTGTTGAAAGTATTCGGAAAAAAATAAAACGTAATTTAGGTGATCAATCTGTATCTCATATCGAAATTGTTGATAGCGTGGAGTATTATTTTCAGTATTTAACGCATGAAAGTTCTGATGCAATTAAGAAAGGTAAACACCGCTACGATAAAAAAGATTTAATCTTTATAAATGATTTTGATATTGATAGATACGTAACACTTGATGAAAATGAAAAGAAAGAATTAAGGCAGACTTTACTTGAAATTGTAGATGAATATAACATTGTTAATGTAAAGGAATTAAGCTCGTTTATCAGACAAAGAGGTAACGAATTTGGAATTGAGAGTATGAAATATGTGAATGAAATAATTTCAAGTTCTTCTGGAATTTTTCGACTATATTTTGATGCAAATTACCAATGTGGTTATCGTCCGGTCTATTCAAAAACCATTGATCCTGATACAGGAGAAATAAAGAATGAGAGAGGGGTGAGAGCATGAGAGAGTTTAGTGAAAGTGATGTTGAGAAATACTTAGAATACACTGATCAAAATGTTATCCCGACTAAAGAGCTTTTAGGTCAATGCTTTATTTGTGGTATAAAGTTAAGTGAAACTGAGACACCTGAAGGTCCAGAAAAACGAGTTGTTTGTTTGAAAGATAGAGATTACTTTGTTGAAGGATTTGAGGAATTGATAGAAATGGGAGAAATAAAATAAATATTGAGACTGGAGAGGTTAAGTAATGATTATTGACGTGGAATATATTGGATTTAAGAACAATTTAGAAGTTAATTATTTGGAGGAAAAGTAATGACACAAGCAGATATTAAATACCGTCCTATTAAACCATCCGATTATCATATCTTGGAAGATATGATTCGCAAATCATGGAACTACGATCGATTAGGAAGCCCAAAATTAGCTAAACAACTGTCTAAAATATATCTTGCCAGTTGTCTTGTTAATCAAACATTTACTAGTGTTGCTGTTTTTAATGAAGTGCCTGTTGGTATTATTATGGGTAAAAATAGAGAAACACATCGTAAACCACTAAGGTATCTTATTCGGCAAGGAATTGCTGTTGCACGAATTGCTATATCTAAAGAAGGGCGTAAAATTGGAAAGACGTTTCAAAAATTTGAAGAAGTTGATGAAATTCTTTTAAAGAGCATTGGTACAAACTTTGATGGTGAATTAGCTTTTTTTGTTGTAGATGGAAACCAACGTGGTTCAGGTATCGGTAAACAATTGTATCAACAATTTTTAGATTATATGACATCTGAAAATCTTAAGACATTTTACTTATTTACGGATACGACATGTAATTTTGGCTTTTATGAACATCAAGGTTTGGAACGATTAGCTGAAGAAACGCTCGATTTGCCAGAATTACAAGAGAATATGCATTTCTATTTGTACGGAAAAATGTGATAAAAGGGGCTAGTATTATATTTTCTAAGTAAAATGAAAAAATGTTATTTCTTAAAAATTTACCTTCAATGGGCGCGATTGTTGAACTATTTTTTTAGAAAAGGGTAGCTTAGGCTACTCTTTTTTATTTGGCCAGTGGGAAAATAAACGGTAGGGTCAACGATAAATGTCTGACTGAAGCAAATCGGAAGGAATTTAAGAAGTTGATACGATCCACTGATTTTCCACCCTCTTGGCAACTCGTTTTCGAGCCGTCG
>NZ_JBXAYD010000010.1:3395-5181 GCF_056782075.1 Dellaglioa sp. CoH-56-MRSF-12 | reverse complement strand
TTGATATGATATAAAAGTTGTCAAAAGCAACCAAGTAGATCTTTGAAAACTGAACAAATTTTCGACAAATCAAATGTGTAGGGTCTCTTAACTAAGAGTTAAGAGCAAACATTTGCGAAGTCAATTCGCTAGTTTCAAAAAGTAACAAAACAATAAGAGCAATCAACTTTTTATATGAGAGTTTGATCCTGGCTCAGGATGAACGCTGGCGGCGTGCCTAATACATGCAAGTCGAACGCATTATCTTCACCGAGTGCTTGCACTCACCGAAGATAATGAGTGGCGAACGGGTGAGTAACACGTGGGTAACCTGCCCAAAAGAGGGGGATAACACTTGGAAACAGGTGCTAATACCGCATAATTTGTTAAACCGCATGGTTTGATAATGAAAGACGGCGTAAGCTGTCACTTTTGGATGGACCCGCGGCGTATTAGCTAGTTGGTGAGGTAAAGGCCCACCAAGGCAATGATACGTAGCCGACCTGAGAGGGTGATCGGCCACATTGGGACTGAGACACGGCCCAAACTCCTACGGGAGGCAGCAGTAGGGAATCTTCCACAATGGACGAAAGTCTGATGGAGCAACGCCGCGTGAGTGAAGAAGGTTTTCGGATCGTAAAGCTCTGTTGTTAGAGAAGAATGTAGGTAAGAGTAACTGTTTACCTAGTGACGGTATCTAACCAGAAAGCCACGGCTAACTACGTGCCAGCAGCCGCGGTAATACGTAGGTGGCAAGCGTTATCCGGATTTATTGGGCGTAAAGCGAACGCAGGCGGTTTTTTAAGTCTGATGTGAAAGCCTTCGGCTCAACCGAAGAAATGCATTGGAAACTGGATAACTTGAGTGCAGAAGAGGAGAGTGGAACACCATGTGTAGCGGTGAAATGCGTAGATATATGGTAGAACACCAGTGGCGAAAGCGGCTCTCTGGTCTGTAACTGACGCTGAGGTTCGAAAGCATGGGTAGCAAACAGGATTAGATACCCTGGTAGTCCATGCCGTAAACGATGAGTGCTAAGTGTTGGAGGGTTTCCGCCCTTCAGTGCTGCAGCTAACGCATTAAGCACTCCGCCTGGGGAGTACGACCGCAAGGTTGAAACTCAAAGGAATTGACGGGGGCCCGCACAAGCGGTGGAGCATGTGGTTTAATTCGAAGCAACGCGAAGAACCTTACCAGGTCTTGACATCTTCTGACAAACCTAGAGATAGGCCGTTCCCTTCGGGGACAGAATGACAGGTGGTGCATGGTTGTCGTCAGCTCGTGTCGTGAGATGTTGGGTTAAGTCCCGCAACGAGCGCAACCCTTATTATTAGTTGCCAGCATTTAGTTGGGCACTCTAATGAGACTGCCGGTGACAAACCGGAGGAAGGTGGGGATGACGTCAAATCATCATGCCCCTTATGACCTGGGCTACACACGTGCTACAATGGACGGTACAACGAGTTGCGAGACCGCGAGGTTAAGCTAATCTCTTAAAGCCGTTCTCAGTTCGGATTGTAGGCTGCAACTCGCCTACATGAAGTTGGAATCGCTAGTAATCGCGGATCAGAATGCCGCGGTGAATACGTTCCCGGGCCTTGTACACACCGCCCGTCACACCATGAGAGTTTGTAACACCCAAAGCCGGTGAGGTAACCTTTTAGGAGCCAGCCGTCTAAGGTGGGACAGATGATTAGGGTGAAGTCGTAACAAGGTAGCCGTAGGAGAACCTGCGGCTGGATCACCTCCTTTCTAAGGAATATTACGGAAACCTACACACTTGTCGAAAATTTGTTTAGTTTTGAGG
>NZ_JBXAYD010000010.1:1897-3297 GCF_056782075.1 Dellaglioa sp. CoH-56-MRSF-12 | reverse complement strand
AAATTTGTTCTTTGAAAACTAGATAATATTTATTAAATTTTTAAGCAATAAGCCGAGAAACACCGCGTTTTATTAGTTAAGAACGTAGTTCTTAACAAAACCACTTTGCTTTAAGTAAAGTTAGGTTAAGTTATCAAGGGCGCATGGTGAATGCCTTGGCACTAGGAGCCGATGAAGGACGGGACTAACACCGATATGCTTCGGGGAGCTGTAAGTAAGCTTTGATCCGGAGATTTCCGAATGGGGGAACCCAGCAGTTTTAATCGACTGTTACTATTAACTGAATACATAGGTTATATAGAGGTAAACGCAGGGAACTGAAACATCTAATTACCTGCAGGAATAGAAAGAAAAATCGATTCCCTAAGTAGCGGCGAGCGAACAGGGAAGAGCCCAAACCAAGAAGCTTGCTTCTTGGGGTTGTAGGACTGCTCATTTGAGTTACCAAAGATTTTTATAGTAGAAGAGTCTGGGAAGACTCGCCGTAGAGGGTGATAGCCCCGTATACTAAATGAAAATCTCTCAGAGCAGTATCCTGAGTACGGCGGAACACGAGAAATTCCGTCGGAATCCGGGAGGACCATCTCCCAAGGCTAAATACTCCCTAGTGACCGATAGTGAACCAGTACCGTGAGGGAAAGGTGAAAAGCACCCCGGAAGGGGAGTGAAATAGTTCCTGAAACCATGTGCCTACAAATAGTTAGAGCCCGTTAATGGGTGATAGCGTGCCTTTTGTAGAATGAACCGGCGAGTTACGTTTGCTTGCGAGGTTAAGTTGATAAGACGGAGCCGTAGCGAAAGCGAGTCTGAATAGGGCGCCATAGTAAGTAGACGTAGACCCGAAACCAAGTGACCTACCCATGTCCAGGTTGAAGGTGCGGTAAAACGCACTGGAGGACCGAACTCATGTATGTTGAAAAATGCTGAGATGAGGTGTGGGTAGCGGAGAAATTCCAAACGAACTTGGAGATAGCTGGTTCTCTCCGAAATAGCTTTAGGGCTAGCCTCGGAATTAAGAATCATGGAGGTAGAGCCACTGTTTGGACTAGGGGCCCATCTAGGGTTACTGAATTCAGATAAACTCCGAATGCCATTGATTTATATCCGGGAGTCAGACTGCGAGTGATAAGATCCGTAGTCGAAAGGGAAACAGCCCAGACCACCAATTAAGGTCCCAAAATACATGTTAAGTGGAAAAGGATGTGGAATTGCACAGACAACTAGGATGTTGGCTCAGAAGCAGCCACCATTTAAAGAGTGCGTAATAGCTCACTAGTCGAGTGATTCTGCGCCGAAAATGTACCGGGGCTAAACATGTTACCGAAATTGTGGATGGAACCCATTAGGGTTCCGTGGTAGGAGAGCGTTCTAAGGGCAACGAAGCTAGACCGTAAGGACTG
>NZ_JBXAYD010000010.1:0-1799 GCF_056782075.1 Dellaglioa sp. CoH-56-MRSF-12 | reverse complement strand
AGTGGAGCGCTTAGAAGTGAGAATGCCGGTATGAGTAGCGAAAGACAGGTGAGAATCCTGTCCACCGAATGACTAAGGTTTCCTGGGGAAGGCTCGTCCTCCCAGGGTTAGTCGGGACCTAAGTCGAGGCCGAGAGGCGTAGACGATGGATAACAGGTTGAGATTCCTGTACTAGTTATATTTGTTTGAACGATGGAGGGACGCAGCAGGCTAAGGAAGCGCACTGATGGATATGTGCGTCCAAGCAATAAGTCTGAAGTTGAGTTAAATGCTTAACTTTAAGGACAAGTTGTGATGGGGAGCGAAATTAAGTAGCGAAGTAACTGATGTCACACTGCCAAGAAAAGCTTCTAGTTAGAATATAACTACCCGTACCGCAAACCGACACAGGTAGTCGAGGAGAGTATCCTAAGGTGTGCGAGAGAACTCTCGTTAAGGAACTCGGCAAAATGACCCCGTAACTTCGGGAGAAGGGGTGCTGACCGAAAGGTCAGCCGCAGTGAATAGGCCCAAACGACTGTTTATCAAAAACACAGGTTTCTGCAAAATCGTAAGATGACGTATAGGGGCTGACGCCTGCCCGGTGCTGGAAGGTTAAGAGGATGAGTTAGCTTCGGCGAAGCCCAGAATTGAAGCCCCAGTAAACGGCGGCCGTAACTATAACGGTCCTAAGGTAGCGAAATTCCTTGTCGGGTAAGTTCCGACCCGCACGAAAGGCGTAACGATTTGGGCACTGTCTCAACGAGAGACTCGGTGAAATTATAATACCCGTGAAGATGCGGGTTACCCGCGACAGGACGGAAAGACCCCATGGAGCTTTACTGTAGCTTGATATTGAGTGTTTGTATAACTTGTACAGGATAGGTAGGAGCCGTAGAGACCGGAACGCTAGTTTCGGAGGAGGCATTGGTGGGATACTACCCTCGTTGTATGAACACTCTAACCCTCGCCACTAATCGTGGTGGGAGACAGTGTCAGGTGGGCAGTTTGACTGGGGCGGTCGCCTCCTAAAAGGTAACGGAGGCGCCCAAAGGTTCCCTCAGAATGGTTGGAAATCATTCGCAGAGTGTAAAGGCACAAGGGAGCTTGACTGCGAGACTTACAGGTCGAGCAGGGACGAAAGTCGGGCTTAGTGATCCGGTGGTTCCGTATGGAAGGGCCATCGCTCAACGGATAAAAGCTACCCTGGGGATAACAGGCTTATCTCCCCCAAGAGTCCACATCGACGGGGAGGTTTGGCACCTCGATGTCGGCTCATCGCATCCTGGGGCTGTAGTCGGTCCCAAGGGTTGGGCTGTTCGCCCATTAAAGCGGTACGCGAGCTGGGTTCAGAACGTCGTGAGACAGTTCGGTCCCTATCCGTCGCGGGCGTAGGAAATTTGAGAGGAGCTGTCCTTAGTACGAGAGGACCGGGATGGACATACCTCTGGTGTACCAGTTGTTCTGCCAAGGGCATCGCTGGGTAGCTATGTATGGATGAGATAAACGCTGAAAGCATCTAAGTGTGAAGCTCACCTCGAGATTAGATTTCCCATTCCTTTATGGAAGTAAGACCCCTGAAAGATTATCAGGTAGATAGGTTGGAAGTGGAAGTACAGTGATGTATGGAGCGGACCAATACTAATCGGTCGAGGACTTAACCACAAAGTGGTGTGAAACGGTGTACGGCTTAAAAATCAATGATAAATATTAGCTAGTTTTGAGAGAATAAGTTTTCTCAAAAAAAGAGTGTGGTGGCGATAGCAAGAAGGATACACCTGTTCCCATGTCGAACACAGAAGTTAAGCTTCTTAGCGCCA
>NZ_JBXAYD010000009.1:0-12100 GCF_056782075.1 Dellaglioa sp. CoH-56-MRSF-12 | reverse complement strand
CCAGATCGTCATATCACTGAGAAGCAGTTTTATAAAATCATGGCACGCGTTGGAGATTTATTAGGTATCAACTATCTCGGCACACATACCATGCGTAAAACCGGCGCTTACCGTGTCTATACACAGTCAAATTACAACATTGGCTTAGTCATGCACTTACTGAATCATTCTAGTGAAGCTATGACGTTAACTTACCTTGGCTTAGACCAAGCGAGTCGGGAAACCATGTTAGATCAAATTGATTTTGGTTAGACTAATTGAATACAACTGTAATTAAACGCAGACTTTACCTTGCTGATTTAGAAGTTACAGCAAAAGACGTGTATATTAAACGGGATTTTGCTAATAAAACGGCTGAAACCCTTGATACAAGCGGACATCACGAAATCGGACGCCGACAAGAAAATAATAAAACAGCTGAAACCCTTGATACAAGCGGACATCACGAAATCGGACGCCGACAAGAAATGGCTGAAACCCTTGATACAAGCGGACATCACGAAATCGGACACAATCTATATAAGACTAACTTAGATACTAATAAAGATACTAATAAAGATACAAGCATGCTTGATTTTTCATCAACTAATTTCTCTCAAAATGTTCTACAAAAACAAAATCAAGACATTGTAGCTAATGCAAGCGAATTTCTAGTATCAAACGGAAATTCAGGTAAAATTCCTTTAGAAGCTGAAACCATAAAGTTAATCAGTTTATGGTCTGCAAATGATCCAAAGAAAATGGAAAAAATGATTGGGATTATTTTTAATGCTAAAAAGGCAAGTGAAACATTTATTACTCAACAAACAGGAAAACCAACAACTATCTTTTTAGATAACTACGAGGATTTGCAACATGACATCACAGTTTCATTGAGAAGAACATTTAACGCTATTAGAAATAAACAGGATAAAAAACAAAAAGTTAATCCTGAAAATTACATTTTTGGCGCAATGAGAAATACTTTTGAAGTGTGGTACAGCGAATACCTGCAATCATTAAGTTAAAATGGCTAAATTAGCTCATATAAGAGCCACAGAGAAACTTTAAAAGCAACAAAGTACAAAGACTAGTAAAATGTCAAAAATGCCTTAGAAGCGTTATTAAAGGCAATTAAAATCAAAGGACAAGATAATATCTTGTCCTTTTTCTACCAGAAGTCAAGTGTTTCAATGCATTTAGGTTGTTTTATGAGCGTTATGGCAAAGCTGTGCGTACTATAACAGCCGACAATGGTTCTGAATTTATCTCATGGGACTTTTTAGAATATGTTCAAAAAGAGCTTAAAATTAAGCTATACTATGCCACACCGTCATCACCACAACAACGTGGTTCAAATGAAAACAGAAACCGTAAGCTACGTGATTGGTACCCTAAAGGCACGTCATTTAAAGATGTGAAACAACGACAATTAGATGAAGTAGCTTCAAAAATGAATGCTATGCCATTGAGACAGGCACTTGACGGTAAACGACCTATGGTAGTCTTTGAGCAGGAATATAAAGCCATGCAACGTTACCGTAGAGCTTATGAAAAGCGTAAACAACGTATGCTTGAAGTTAAAAAACAAGAATTCGAGAATAATTAAAAACGACATTGCAATTAAGCGGAGTAAATTGTATAATAAAAAATATATGAATAGCTGGGTTGTGGCTAGCTAAAAAACGCCGACTAATGAATTTTTTCATTTTTGTCGTTTTTTTTCGTTATAAAAAAAAGGTAGGTGTAATTTAATGGGATATATATTTTTGGGGCTCGCGATTCTAGGTGAACTCTTGGGAACGAATTTGTTAAAAGCTTCAAACGGATTCAGTTCGCTTTGGGAAACTGTGGGGTCTTTAGTTTCATACGGTGCAAGTTTTTATTTTTTAGCATTAGCTATGAAAACTATAAACTTGAATGTTGCTTACGCTTTATGGGCTGGCTTAGGAATTGTATTGACAACTGTTTTGGCAGTAGTCGTTTGGAAAGAATCTATTAATCTGAGCAGCGTCTTAGGAATTGTATTAATTTTGTCAGGAGTTGTCGTTTTAAACTTGTATGGTCCTGGTCATTAAACCAAAATAAAAAACGACTAGCTGTATAAATATTATAATAAACAAAAGGCACCTGGTGTGTCTTTTTATTATGCTTAGAATATAAATATTTGAAAACGGGTTAATTAATTGAAATATTTGATATAATAGTGAGTAATTTGATTGCTAAAAGCCTTTGCGTAGACGTTCCAAAAACGTGTACGTCCGATTTACTTTTAAACCAAATCATGATATTCTAAAAAAAGTTGTGCTCTGATTAAAAAATAATCTTCGTTAATTTTACATACATGTAACCAGTAGTTTACTAAAATATTAAACATGTGGTTTTCAACTTGACATCCGCCGACCAATGTTTGGTTTACTTAATGTCGCTTATCTAAACTAAAAAGCGCCAAACCTGAAATAAACAGGGTTTGGCGCTTTTTCTGTGATCACGTCTTGTGAATTGAGCTAAAAATAATTGGTCTAGCTCTCATAATCCCCACAACTAGCCTTTTGTTATTTGTGAAATTTTAGTCCGTGAGCGGTTTATGAGAGGGCTGTTTGTGCTTTTTGCGGAGGCGTAAACGGACCACCAACTTGTGTTGGGCGACTTCTTCGTCAGACAAGGTTAACTTCTCATCAATTGAAAATGAGGTCGTTTTGTAATTTTTGGCCAGGACAACCGCATAAACAGCCTGGTCAATCTGGTCACTTTGTTCCGGTGTTAAGGCAAACGTATAAGACTTGTCGCCATACAAAATCGTTTTATCAGGGGCTACGCGCGTAAAGCGACCCTTAATTGCATTGTACGTCATAACAGCTCCTTTCTTGATTTTATTAGATAAATCTCATCAAAGGGGCGTTTATTACCTTTTTGCCCCATAATAGAAATGTCGACTTAAACTTACTCCCCCAAGCGTTGAGGAGGGGTTACCTATCGGTTTATTTGCAATTTTACCCCCCCTATTAGTAATTTGGGGGCTTGGTTAATTTTTTGAATCGTCTTTAATTGTCAAAAATAACAGTCTAGCCATCATACTATCAGCGTCACTGTATTTTAAAGTGGGCCACCAGGCTTGACCAGCGTACTGGCCCAAGCCTTTGAAACAGCAGAGCTGTTTCATGGCAGTTATTGTTTATAATTATACACTGTCTTGCCCTGAAAGGAAACTTGCTTCAAAAAAGACAAACAAAAAGAGCTGGTGTTCCTACGCACTAGCCCTTTTTACTAGAGAGGTTAGTCTCCATGTACTTTCTTCTATTAACATTATAACATTATATTATTGGTATTTCAAAACATGATATACTTAAAAAGCTGTTGTTTCCTACTATACTGCAACGGCAAGGAGGTTTAGACTCCATGTTTTACTTTTTTCAAGAACTTACACAATTGTTTAACGCAATCTGTGTTGCTGTTGTGACGTTCGCAATCAAACGTTATTTTGATGATCTTAATGATCGTTAAAATAATGTGGGCACCTTAAGGGTGCCTTTTTGTTTGCTTTTATTGTATAACACCTATTAATTGCGATAGTCCACTACAATTTTTTTGTTATTATACACTTACGTTTACCGATTATTTTAATGTGGTTAAGCTGACAGCAGCTTGCCCCACGCGGGCAGCGTTCTGCATGACATGCTCTCACTGAAAGTGATCCTGCAATGATAAATTGCCCTGTCACGGCGTGACCCGCCGGAGGTTTTTCTAGCCGGATGATAGGCGCTGAAAAATAGTAGTTTCCCCAGCAGGAAGGGGAAACGCTACTGTCATCGCTTGTCGATGACGCGCCTCGCAGAGCCTGTCCAAAATATTATTTTGGTATAACAGGCTATACCAGATTTTTAACGGTGTTATACTGGTCTTGGAAAATCTTTTTTGAGGAGGCAATTTTGATGGCGCATTTAAAGAAAAATACGCGTGGTTCAGTTCCCGGCTTAGCCGTTCATTTTGAACGTAAAACCGACCATCACACTAACAAAGAAATTGATGTGTCGAAATCCTATCTGAATCAAGATCTCATGGCAGATGGTTCAGATATGCTTTCACGCTTCAACGCGCGTTTAAATGACGTTTATTGCATGAAAAGAGACGATGTGAAGGCGTTAGCGACTTGGATTGTCACTTTACCTGAAGAACTCGCAGAAGCGCCCTACGAGCAACAGAGCGCCTTTTTTGAAGCAACCACCAATTTTCTTAATGACCGTTATGGCCAAGAAAATGCCGTGGCCGCTGTCGTACATTATGACGAGACAACCCCTCACTTGCACTATGCCTTTGTACCAGTGGTTTTTGATGATAAAAAAGCGCGTTATAAAGTATCCGCTAAAGAAGTCCTAACGCGACATGATCTGCAAACCTTTCATGATGATTTAGATCAGCATTTAAAAAAGGTGCTGCCCTTTTATGAACAAGGGATTTTAAATAACAAAACCTTACCGTTTGAGAATGTCGCTGAAATCAAAAAATACAACGATCAGTTTAACGCCTTAAAAAACGAACTAGCTGACGTTGAAGACAATATTAGGGCTAAACAGGCCGTACTTAAAATCACGGATCAAGCCTTAACGGAAGTTGACTTAGCCGAAAAACAAATTGATGATTTTAAACAAGCCTTATCTAAAAACCTCTTTGGTAAGACGGTGCTTAAACCAGATGACTTAGATCGCTTTAAAAACGTGTTAGCCACGATGAAGAAAGCCACCTTACAAAGCCAGCATGAGACAGAAGAACTCAAGCAAACGTTAGGACAAGTCAAAGTGCAATTAGCTGACATCCAATCTGATTATCAAAACCTGAAAGAAACGCATCAAGCGCTTCAGAAGCGGCAGCGAGACCAGCAACAGCTGGATTATGCCATGCGAGACATGCTTAAAAATGATTATGGTGTCGACCAACTATCCCATACGGATGTGGAGGCCCGGTATGTTCTTTATAAGCTGGATCATGAAGAACTCACTCAAAATAAAAAAGTAGCCCAGGCCTGGTTAAAAACACTGACGACAGCTAGAGCAGATCCAGATACGAAAATAGCGCCAACTAGATTAGATCGCGGTATTGAACAAGTTAAAGCATTAATTAATCGAATCATTGAATTAACGCGTGATCTTTTTAAAGGACCTAGCCTCTAACGCTAAACCGGTTTATTTGCCGTTCTAAGCGTTTTTAGCCATGTGACGTAGAAATAATCATTAAATAGATTAAAACGTCGCTATTGGCTTAATAAGTGGCAATTAGGTTACATAACCAGTAATCCATCATTTAAAATAATTCAAAACAAAAAGAACACTCTGGACAAACATTATGTACAACGGTGTTCTTTTTGTTTTGTTTTTTTATGGGTTCAATAAAAAGGCGCAGCCTATTATAAGTTTATCTTTTATATTTTAATCTTTTGTTCTTTTGCGCGGGTATAAAGTGAGGTTTATCAGTGCTTTAAAGCTAGATACGTGTAGAAAAAACTGTGCATACGTGTAGAAAAAACTGTGCATACGTGTAGAAAAAACTGTGCATACGTGTAGTTTTTTTAAAAAAACTACACTATAAATGATATAATAAAAAGCATAAAGAAATCCCCGACAAAAAGTTTTTCTTTATGCTTATCCAACAACACACCCAAAGGAGTGTATTTATATGACCATTATACCAGAAGAATCAAAGACAAGGCAGGTACAGACCTTGAATGAATTATCAAAAAGAAAAGTCGTTGAACATAATAGTTTGATTACATCCATCGCCAAAATGGACAAAACACCACTTAAAATGTTTGAACTAGCGGTGTCTTTAATTGATACAGATAATCCACCAGAGGATCAGACGGTTTATTTATCAAAGCAAGAGTTATTTGCTTTCTTTAAGGTTGATGATAACGATAAGCATAGTCGCTTTAAAGAAGCGATTGAAAAAATGCAGAAACAAGCTTTTTTTCAGATTAAAAAAGAGCAAGATAAAGGGTTTAAGTTTGTGAGCATTGTGCCAATTCCTTATGTAGAATGGACGGATTATCATGATGAGGTATTAATTCGATTTAGTCCCGAAATCATGCCCTATTTAATTAATCTCAAAACAAATTTTACGCAACATGCTTTGTCAGAAATTTCTGAATTGAATAGCAAGTATGCGATTGTTTTGTATCGTTGGCTATCAATGAATTACAACCAGTATGAGCACTACAGTGTTAAAGGCGGCAGAAGAGAAGAGCAAGTTCAAAGTTACCGTAACCCTGAAATGAGTATACGAGACTTACGAGAAATGACGGATACAATAGATGAGTATCAGGATTTTAGAAATTTTGATAAATGGATATTGAAAAATCCTTTGGACGAAATAACAGAGCATACTTCGCTTCAAGTTACATACGAAAAAGTCAAAAAAGGACGCAGCATTGATAGTATTGTCTTTCACATTACTAAAAAACAAGTTGCAGCTGATAGTAGTTATAAACAGGATGATCCTGTTTATATTGAGGGCAAGATTCGCCAAGAAGAAACAGAAGACATGTTGACTGTTAAGGCTATAAAAAGTCCATATACAAAGTTACTTATGGAGCAGTTTTTGTTGTCATATATTGATTTAACGGATACGTCTATTTTGTCAGGGTTACAGAAAAATGTTTATCCACGTTATGACGAATTAAAAGAGTTACGTGGTTTAAACGGTGTCAAAGAGCACTTAGCATATATCCGAGATAAACAAGATGACTATTCTAAAAAGAATATTGCTAAGTATCTTAAAAAATCGATTGAACAGTATCTACCAATCGTTAAAAGGCAGGATATAGATCATGAGTGACAATTTAAAAACAATTCGAGAACTTGCTGATGAATTCAAGGTATCTAAGCAAGCAGTTAGGAAAAGATTAACCGATGAATTTAGAGCAAACTACGTAGAAACCGTATATAGTAACGGAGTAGAAACATTAGTAGTAACGGTTAGTGGTTATAGGCTTTTAAAACAGCATTTTTCTAGTAGTAACGGCAGTGAAAAAGTAGGTAGCAACGTTGGTGGTAACGTTGGTAATACTAATGTTACCAGTGATAATAAGCAAACAACGGATAATAGCTATGTATTTAAAATATTAGAACAACAATTAGCTGTTAAAGATAAGCAAATAGAAAATAAAGATTCACAAATATCACAAATGCAAAATTTATTAGATCAGCAACAACGGCTAGCCTTACAGGACAAACAACTGCTCGAAGAATACAAGGCAGAAATTAAGGACTTGAAAGCCTTAACGATGGCACCGCATGATGATGGTGAAAAAGAAGTGACGTCAGACAAACAACCGGAACCTGAAAATAGCACCCCGGAGTCACAACCTAAACCTAAAAAGTGGTGGCGTTTTGGTAAATAGTTACAACTAAAAAAGAAAAGAAGACTAGTTAAATGGCGGAAGATAAATTTGAACAAGCTGTAATTGATAAGCTAAAGAGTGAAGGTTGAGAATATTTCACAGATTATTCTGGTGTAACAGTTGATCGGTTATATGATCACTGGCGAGATATTCTGAATGCCAACAATCGCAAACGACTAGAAGATACTCTGTTATCTGATAATGAGTTTGAACAAGTGAAGTTGGAACTAACGAAGAATAAAACGCCGTATGATGCGCAACTCATGTTGGCGGGTGCGGGTGGTGTTGGGACCGTACCGTTGAATCGTGATGATGGGACGCAGCTAGAACTTGAAATATTCTATGGTGATGAAGTGGCTGGTGGACATTCACGTTATGAAGTCGTTAACCAAATTACGTTCACAGATTTAGCGACTAGTCTAAGCTCTAAGCGGCGGATTGATATCTTGCTACTGATTAATGGGTTACCTGTAGCCCACATTGAAGAAAAAGATGAGTCCTTACAAAACCAATGGAATGCATTTGAGCAATTCCAAAAGTATGACGGTGACGGCATGTACACGGGACTCTTTTCTTTTGTGCAAGTGCAGTTTGTCTTGTCGCAAAATTCAGCGCACTATTTTGCACGACCAAAGAATAGCCACTCTTATAACCGTGATTTTGCCTTTGGTTGGCGTGATGATGACGGCAAGGATGTCACCCAAAGTGTAAACTGCGCGACAATCAACCACCACGAAAACAGAAAGTTTGCACGTGGTTATTATTATAATTTGTCCAATTCATCTACTCAATATTTGATTAGGTAGGACACTTATTCTATATCAAAAACGGTATTTCGAAAATTATCCGAGTATGAAAAAATCAAAATAGAACTAAGGAAAAAAAATTTTATGCGATTGAATATTAGAATTCAAATTGGAGATGTTGAAAGCAAAATTTAAAACATAAGCATTAATTGACCCAATAATTTTAATCACTGAAGAAAATTTTGAAGTCTAAAATTATGTTTGTTACGTTTTTGATAAAAGTGAATTAATTGTTCAAATTATGAATGTTTATGTGGTAAATGTGATTTATTTGTGATATTATATCGTTGTTGTAAGCGATTTCATAAAATGCAGAGAGGGAATTTATATTATGTTTAAAATGCAGAGAGGGAATTTATATTATGTTTAAAATGCAGAGAGGGGATTTATATTATGTTTAAATGGTTATTAGCTTCAACTAATTCTAATGTTAAAGTACCAGTTGAAGAAATTGATAGTACTTTTAGACGGAAACAGTTAGGGGTTCTAGTTGCAACCAGTTTTTCTTATGTTGCCTATTATATTATTCGATTGGTTTTTACGACGGAACAACATTCAATTATGAAAGAATATGGTTTTTCAATTAGTCAAGTTGGCCTTATTCTCTCAACTTTTGGAATTGGTTATGGGATTTCTAAATTATTTATGGGTGCTTTATCTGATAAAGCGAATACCAAATACTTTTTGGTATTAGGTCTGTATCTATCTGCTTTTTTTAATGCCGGCCTTGCTTTCACTCATAATTTTTATGTTATTATTGCGCTTATGTTATTAATGGCTTCTGCTCAAGCTATGGGAGCCCCAGCATGTCAGCGTGAAATTAGTTTGTGGTTTTCTAAGAAAAAGCGTGGGACGGCTTATGCTATTTGGTCTTCTGCTCATAATGCCGGTGCATTTTTGTGTGTGCTGACTGTAGAGTTGGCTGCATTTTTATTTAGTAATTCAATTGCTGCTATTTTTTTAACCGCATCAGTCGTTTCTGTCACGATTGCAACACTAATGCTGGTCATTAATTCTGAAAGCCCTATTGCTGAAGGACTACCCCCTGTTTCAAAATATGATGATACAGTAGAGGTGACAGGTGAAGGCCAGATTGATAACAATGACAATACTGATCTTTCTATTATGCAAGTATTTATAAAGCATATCGTTTCGAATAAAATTGTTTGGGCTGTGGCCGTAACTTCAATGGCGATTTATATCATTCGCTATGGAATCATGAGTTGGATCCCTAGTTATCTACCTACCAAAGGATTTACCCCGTCTTTCTCTAAATGGTTAGTAGGAATTTTTGAAATTGCTGCCGTACCAGGTGTTATTATAATGGGGATTTTATCGGATAAGCTAAAAGGGCAGCGTGCGTTAGTTTGTCTATGGTGTTTATTTGGATTAACTGCCTCATTACTTATTTATTTCTTTAGCACAAATCAAACCCTCATAACTATTGATTTGTTCTTTATGGGAACTTTGATTTATGCACCTGCAACACTTATCGGATTAATGATCAATGAAGCAGTTCCTAAATTTGCTGTTGGTCTCTCGACGGGCTTCATTGGCTTTTTCCAATACGTATTAGGAGAGGTTGGAGCAACTGCCTTGATTGGTATACTGGTTGATAAATTCGGATGGCAAGCTAACTCTTCTGTTATTTTTATTGCCTTAGGGTTAATATTTATTCTAACAATTTATTTGGTCTTAAATGATCGTAAGATATTAAAACGTGAAAGTAAACTTAGCCAAAATATAAAAAGTTGATATAGGTTATTCAGAAAACATCTATTGTATTATCGGTGTTGGCAATATATTAAACTCAAAAAGGAGATGTAGCGAGAGTAAGAATTTAAATAATTCTTACTCTTTTTTGCCTGAACCACTGATAAGAAGTATAAAAGTTATTTTGTGCATCAAAAAATACTTTGTTGATCGTTAAATATGAAAGCTACGTGATAAGCACCCGTCAACACAACGGTTAAGTTCGCCCGTGGTTATTATTATTAAGTTAATAGAAAAGTTTAATGTTTAAAAAAAGAGCAATTTTAGACTAAGCCTTATCTGTAAACCGTTGAGGGACAAGGGTTTACAGATAATAAAAGTCTATAAGACTAACCAACCCTACATTAGCAAGCAACATATTATTTTGTCGCAACAATGTTTTTATGCACGTTGGTATAATCAACTCAATCAGTTGTCTTATAGCTTTTGTGTAACATTTCATAGGTTCCTCTCGTCGGTACTATAGGTGTCCCAATGTTAGTTGTCCATAAGGATCCTCTATACTTCAAGGATGGTAATATTGCTCAGAAGTCAATAAATTGGACTATTTTTATTCAGTTACTTAGGCAATATTTGAGATACGATTTCGATTATAAAAATTGATATACCAACCAATGGCTGCTTGGAAGACTGACATATTAGCCTCGATATCATCGAATAACTAAATACAGAAAAATACAATAAATATTATCAAACTAGGGACTATACTAGAAAACATCAGTACATTCCTTAACTCAGGGTCTATAATTATATAATCGACCCTATGAAAACCTATTAAAACAGCCCCTGTTATCTAATCACTAGATAACAGGGGCTTCTTTTTATTTTAATGTTATAATAACCCCAAAAAAGGATGCAAAAGTATGGACAAAAATAATCTTTTAATAACTGGTGATGTATATAGTAATGCCCAAATAATGGAGATCTTCAGGGTATCTAATTCTGGTGGTGTCAGATTTTCAACTAAAACACGGAGTCTAGTTATATTTTCTTTTCATCAGAGTGCTAATCAGAAAGATGTGCCTTATCAAGATTCTTGGGAAAAAGACACGTTGCATTATACGGGTCAAGGAAAAGAAGGTGACCAAGAGTTAACCAGAAACAATAAGAAAATAGTTGAAGCTAATCAAGATAACATCACGATCCATCTGTTTGAGTCATTTGTTAGCCGTGAATATATTTACAGAGGAATAGTTTATTTGTCAAATAATCCGTACAAAGCGAGTGAGTTAGATGCTAATCATAATTACAGATTAGTTTATAAATTCCCTCTTACGATAAAGAACGGCAATGGGGAATTACCACTATCCATTATCCAGAGTCATACAATTCAGCAAGATAAACATTTGCAAAAATTGCCACAATCAAAATTAGCTGAAATGGCCCAAGAAATTAGTCGTTCCAACCATGAATTCCATAAAAATAATCCTAATGACAAGGCTAGTTCAAGATTTGTGAATACTATTTCCTTTGAGAGGAGTCCTTACATTGCTAACTACGTTAAACGCATTGCTAATGGATATTGTTCTCTTTGTGAACAATTAGCCCCATTTTTAGATAAATATAATCAGCCATTTTTGCATGCCCATCATATAAATTATTTATCAGATGGTGGAGAAGATACAATTGAAAATTGTATTGCCGTCTGTCCTAATTGTCATGCAAAGATTCACGCTTTAAATGATCCTAAGGATAAAGAAATTTTATTAAGTAAAGTGAGGAATAGGTAAAACATGGTGCAACAAATCGTACTACCCATCAAAGATTCCAACGTCTTAAAGATGGTACAAGATACTTTACTAGATAGTTTTCGGGCGGGTCGGCGTAACTACACCATCTTTCAAGTTGGTAAAGCCACCCTACTGCGGGTGAGTGATGTCATGACCTTAAAAAAATCAGATGTCTATAATCCAGACGGTTCTGTTAAACACACGGCCTTTATTCATGATAAAAAGACCGGTAAAGCAAACACGTTATATTTAAAGCCAGTTAAACAAGACTTACTGCAGTATCATGATTGGCTAGTCCAAGAAAATATCAATTCTGATTGGTTATTTCCCTCAACGGCCCATCCAGATCGTCATATCACTGAGAAGCAGTTTTATAAAATCATGGCACGCGTTGGAGATTTATTAGGTATCAACTATCT
>NZ_JBXAYD010000008.1:0-19898 GCF_056782075.1 Dellaglioa sp. CoH-56-MRSF-12 | reverse complement strand
GGACATACAAAAATCCCTCCATGATTATCGGATGAAATTATATTATTTCATCTGACAACCATAAAGGGATTATTA
This sequence comes from Dellaglioa sp. CoH-56-MRSF-12, assembly GCF_056782075.1. The sequence continues at coordinate 19,823 of NZ_JBXAYD010000008.1, read as the reverse complement.
CATCACTCAATCTGAAGTTGTTGGAACCTTTTTAAGTTTTTCTTTAAGTCGCAATAAAAAATTTTAAGAATACTTGTGCAATACTAAAATAAATTAACACAGAAGTTAAATCACTCAATGTCGAAATAAATGGCCCTGATGCAACTGCTGGATCAACACCAATTTTATCCATTAAAATTGGTATAAAACTACCCGCTAAATTTGCCACCGTAATAGCGCACATCATTGCAAGTCCTATCACCATCCCGAGAACAAAGTTACCCTTCCAGAGTCCGACAATTAAAGTGACGGAAATACCCGTTACAACCCCAATTACTAATCCAGTGAAAACTTCACTTATAATTAGTCTAAGCACACTTTGTTCATTGTCATCTTTTACAGCTAGGCGTCGAACAGCAACAGCTAAACTTTGTGTTCCGGCATTACCGGCCGTTCCTGTAATCAATGAAATGAAGACAGCTAAAATACTTGCTTCACTCAGTAACCCTTCAAAATGACTAACTAAACTTGCCGTTGACATACCTAAAAATAATAACGTTATCAACCATGGCAAACGTTTTGATGCTGCTTTAAATGGATTTTCTGTTTGATCTTCAGTATCGACACCGGCCAAACCAGAGTAATCCTCAGCCGATTCTTCATCAATAACATCAATAATATCATCAACAGTAATCACACCAATTAATTGTTCATCATAATTTGTAACTGGCATTGCTAAAAAGTTATAATCCCGAATCATCTTGGCAACGTCTGCTTGATCGTCATCAGCTTTAACAGACATAACTGGTGTCGTCATGATATCTCCAATTAACGCCTTCTCATTACTCATTAATAAATTACGTAATGTTACAATCCCCATCAAACGCTGATCATTATTAATAACATAATCATAGTAAATTGTTTCCGCATCACTTGCTTCTTCTCTTAAAGTACGCATTGCAGAACTCACTGTTTGATCTGAGGTTATTGAGGCAAAATCAGTTGACATAATAGCACCAGCTGTCTTATCTTCATAATGCAGCAGACTTTTTATTTCATAGGCCTTATCTTTATCCATCAGACCTAAATATCTCGCTAATTTATGCTGATCCAGTTGTCCCAACAGGTCAACCTCATTATCAGTGTACATATTATCTAATAACTCAGCCACATACTTTAGAGACATTTCATCAAAATATTTAACAACATCTTCCGGATCATCTTCAGCGGCATCAAATGTGTCACTCAATTCCTTAGGCGTCAGGTACTGATACACCTTTTGGCGTTGCTCTTTATTAAGCACTGAAAAAATCTCAGCTTGCTCATAAACATGCAAATCTGTAAATTCATTGTGAAAATTATATTGTTGATTCTTTTCAAGCGAATCAATAATTTCTTCAGTTTTTATTTGGTTATATTTTTCTGTATCCACCATGATGAATACCTCGTTTATTTTTTATTTATAAATTTTTGCATATCCGATGCAAGGTGACTCTGAACATTTATCTGTTCATGTGTAAATGGTTGATAAAACTCAATTTCACTACAGTGTAGCGCTTGGCGTTGCATTGGCATAATTATATGCCCACCATACAATGTATCACCAACTAAGGGATGCCCTGTGGATGCAAAATGAACACGAATTTGATGTGTTCTCCCCGTATGTAATTGGATTTTATATTGACTAATACCTTTTACAGATTTCTCTAACCAATACTCAGTTAAAGCTACTTGACTACCTTCCCCATGGCCAACCTGCCTCTTAATGAATGATTCTGGATCACGCATAATTGGCTCATCAATTGTCCCATGCGGAGTTTCAATCTGTCCTTCGACAAATGCTGTATAGTACTTTTTAATTAGATGATTTTGTAACTGTTGATCCAATAAAGCGTGAGCAAATCGATGTTTAGCAAACAATACTAACCCACTCGTATCACGATCAAGTCGCGTCGCAATATGTGGAATAAAATCATTTAAATGTCGATTTTGATAATAGCCTGCGACACGATTAATCAAGGTATCCTCCGGATGTAAATATGAAGGAATTGAGGCAACATGTGCTGGTTTATTAATAATTAAAAAATCGCGATCTTCAAAAACGATATCAATTGGTACAAACGATTTTTTTAATTCATTTTTATTTTTCTCAGCTGGTAGAACAATACTCACTTTATCATTTGTTTGAATGAAGTCAATTGCCCACTGCTCGTTATCGTTGACTAATAGCTTACCACCACAATACTTAAGCGTTGCAAGTAATCGCCTAGATACACCTTCATTTTTCAGAAAAGTCTTCACTTTTTGAGGAGACGTCCCTGTATACTGCCAATCAATCTGCATAATCACTACCAATAAACGCCTCATTTACACGTTTCCAGAAATTATTATGTCGATATTTGGCAAAACAAATGTGTTCCTTCGCTATTTTATATTTAATTGCCTTAATTTGCCGATTATGATAGATTTCTTGGTCTATACTAAAAACAAAGTCACTGCTTTGTGTTGGTTTCAGTGTAATCCAATCATTTGAAGCCACAATAACTGGTGAGCTTAGCGTCCTAAACACACGATTGTTAATAGACGCAATTTCTGCCATTTGTATTGACTCGAGTTCGGGATGAATAACCGCTCCACCAACCGATTTATTATAGGCAGTAGATCCAGTAGGCGTAGAAATGCACAAACCATCTCCACGAAACTTTTCAAATAACTGATCACCAATATAAACATCCGTTACCATTGTATTGTTAATCCTTTTTAAGGTTGATTCATTTAATGCAAGAAATCTTTCTGATTCTGCATCAAAATAATCAACTTTAACATCTAATAATGGATAATTAATTGATTGTTTATTATCTGATTGGAGACTAGTAACTAAATCTGAAATTTCATCATCTCGCCAATCCGTATAAAAACCTAAATGCCCTGTATGTACGCCAACAAATCTAATGTTTTCAAGGTTATCTTGGTAATGTTTGAAAGCAGAAAGCAAAGTTCCATCCCCACCAACCGTAATCACAATTTCAGGATGACTATTATCAATTACGATATGTGCATCCGTTAGTTTTTGATACAGTTCTTTACCAACTTTTTGCGATTTTTCCCCATCATTTTCGAAAATAGCAACTTTCATTCGTAACCCTCTTTTCCTGACGCCCATGATACCTAATGTTTATTTTTTGTTTAAACCCTTACCATAAAATAAATGCTGCGCTTCTTGAATCTCTTCTCTAATTTCGGACATTTCAGTGTCTAATTTAAACGCAGCCTCTGCTGCCCGTTCGAGCCGTGCATTTAATTGGCTAGGAAATTCTCCTTGATATTTATAATTTAAAGAGTGCTCAATCGTTGCCCAAAAATTCATAGCTAACGTGCGAATTTGAATTTCAACAAGTACATTTTTTTCTCCATTTATCATTTGAACCGGGTACTTAAGTACAATATGATATGAGCGATAACCGCTCGCTTTTTTATTAGTAATGTAGTCACGTTCTTCTACAACGGTCATATCATTTCGAGAACGTAATAAGTCAACAACCTGATAAATATCATCAACAAATTGGCACATAATGCGAATACCCGCAATATCTTGCATGTCAGTTTCTAAACGTTCTTCAGAAATTTGACGTCGTTCAATTTTCTCTAAAATACTATCAACTGATTTAACCCGACTTGTCACAAATTCAATTGGCGAATGTTGACCAATACCCGTGAACTGTTTTCTTAAACCACGCATTTTTATTTTCATTTCTGAAACGGCCTGTTCATAGGGTCTAAAGAAATATTTCCAATCTTCTACCATTTTATCACTCTATTCTATTATTCAATTTACTCATCTCATTTTAGCATAAATTAGTGATTCAGTTCCGAATTAACCTCACAATGTTACCAAATCTTTCAAAAAACAAGTAATTTTAATAATATCTGTTATTAATTAAGTGTTAATAATTGAAAAAAAAAAAAAATTTGGTAAAGTGGTAATAGTTATTAAAACAGAAATGAAATCAAACCCCACACGATTTTAAATCTAATCACTATAATTGGAGGAGTACTCTTGCTAGAAATTTATTTATTTGTCAACCCATTAGGTACAAAATGCTTCAAATCTGAACAAAAGGTTTTAGACTTTATTCGTCTATCTCCCCAAAAAATCTCATTCCAATTTGTACCCATGTTAAACATCCAAACAGTGCACAATGTCATGATTGAAAAAAATCTTGATACACGTAACTTAGCGCTTCGAAATGTGTTATCTGGGTCAATTTACCAAGCCGCTTTAGATTATAAAGCAGCTCTTTTTCAAGGAAAAAAACGTGGACGTGATTTCTTAATGGCAATTCAAGCGGCTTTAGTTCAAGATAGCACTTGTTACTCAGAAGAGCTCATTCAACGAGTTGCTAAAGAAGTTAACTTAAACTGGGAAATGTTTAATGAAGATAGACATTCAGTGTTAGCAAAAAAATCATTTAAAAATGATCAAAAAATTGCCAATGATATGAACGTTACAATGCATCCCACAATCGTCATTAATAATATTGATGGTCTAGACTGTGGTGTATCCTTCCCAGATGCTGATTTAGTAGATATTTCGAAAGTTTGTGCTGGTGATTTTAATATTCAAAATGACTTACATCAAGCAATTAACCCTCAAAACCAACTATACGTTTTATAAAATAAAAATACGTAGCTTAGTTTTTTAACTAAGTTACGTATTTTTTATTTCTCTAAGATTTGAGGTAATAATGCCTCTAATTCATTCAATCTTGCTTCAAATACAGCAAATGCGTTAACTAGATATGCTGACTTAGTCATATCTACACCTGCTTTTTTCATGACATCAACTGGAAAATCTGAACTCCCAGCTTTCAAATAATTCAAATAGTTTTCTAATGCATCAGGTTTTCCACTAGTGATTCCCTCAGATAAAGTGGTTGCAGCAGCAAACCCTGTTGCATATTGATAGACATAATAATTATAATAAAAATGCGGAATTCTTGACCATTCCATTGCAATTTCTGGATCACGTTCTAAACTCTCTCCATAATATTTTTGATTTAAATCAGCATAGTATTTAGACAGTTTATCAGCCGTTAGTGGGTTTCCAACCGCGTCTTCCTCATGAATCCAATGTTCAAATTCTGCAAATTGTGTTTGACGGAAGATAGTTCCTTTAAACCCGTCTAAATAATAATTAAGTAAAAATGCCCTAACCTTAGGATCTGTTTGAGTCTTTAATAAATAATGTGTTAACGTATTTTCATTAGTTGTTGACGCAATTTCTGCTAAAAAAATTGGATAATCACCATACAAATAAGGCTGATTATGATGCGTATAGTAACTATGAATACTATGTCCCATTTCATGTACCAATGTATAAAGATTATTTACATTATTTTGCCAGTTTAATAACATATATGGTGCTGTATCATACATACCTGATGAATAGGCACCACTTCTTTTACCTTGATTTTCAACAACATCAATCCAACGGTTATCAAATGCCTCTTGAACATGACTTAGATAATCAGGTCCCATTTTATCTAAGGCTTTTAATGCCTCACTTTTCGCTTCATCATACGTGTAACTTAGTGCGGGTTCGCCTGTTATTGGTGTATATAAATCGTATGAATGTAATTTTTCAACTTTTAAAATTTTCTTACGTAATGCAACATAACGGTGTAACAACGGTAAATTCTTATTAACCTGCTCAATTAGTGTATTGTAGACAACTTCAGGTATCTGATTATTTGATAATGACGCATCTCTGGCACTTTTATAATGTCGAACTTGTGCACTATAGTTATGAACTTTAACATGGCTTGAAAGTGTTGAAGCTAGTGTGTTTTGAAATTGACCATAGACTTCATATAATTTTTTAAAGGCCTGTTCTCTAACACTTCTAGAAGTTGATTCTAGAAGGACCCCATAAATACCTTGTGATAATTGAACATCATTACCTTGTTCGTCTTGAACAACTGGAAATTTCAAATCAGCATTGTTCAGTATTTCAAACGTTTTAGAAGAGGCGCTAAATATATCCCCTGCTCCAGCTAAGAGCGTTTCTTCAGCATGCGAAAGGACATGATCCTTCTCCAATAATAAACTATCAAAAAAATGACGATAGCCTTTTAAATCAGGATTATCAGACATAAATTGCTTTAAAGTATCCTCTGGTATCGCAATAATTTCAGGTTCAAACCAAGAAATAGCAGCCGATACCTTAGCTGCCAAGGCGCCAGCCCTTGAATTTAAAGCTTGATATGTTGAATTTTCTGTATCTTGATCATTTTTTAAATTCGCATACACGTATACTTTTTCGAGCATCCGTTCAAGCGCCAAAATAGCTTCTAATCCACGTAACATTGTTGTACTATCTTGACTCAATGTACCTTTAAAGTTAGCGATAGTTACTACAGATTCTTCAATTTTTTTGTAATCCTCTTCAAATAATGAATCTGAACCATATATTTTTTCTACATCCCACGTTAAATTTTCTGGTACCTCTTCACGCTTTGGTAATTGCTTAGCTACTGTCATAAAAAGCCTCCGAATATCGTTTATTTACTCCTATAAGATAACATATTTTTAATCAAAATTTGAAATAAATGTATGCCTCAACTGTAAATTTTCCATTTTTAGCGATATATCACTGGACCATACAATCTGATTGTCAATTCGATAATTTTCGGATTCTTTAATTGGTATTAAAATATGATTTTTAATTAAACCCTTAATATATGCATTATTAACTTGTTTAATTGCTAGATGACCAACAAGTGGCATTTCAAAAAGAGTTTTTGTGATTTTTTGTTGCAGGTTAAATAATAACTCAAGCTCTTTTTTCGAAATAACATCAGTGGTATATTTTTGCAAATCTAAAATAACTCGAATTCTCCAAAAAAAGTCATCATGTCGATAGATTGGCGGAAGACGCGTCTGACTCAAGCAATATATCGGAAATCCCATAAAATAATATCGCTGCATGTAGCAAAAATCAATCTGTTGCTTTAAATAATGATTCAAATAATAACAATTTTTCTCTAACTTAGTCAATTGACGGAACAAGTCTGCTGGTGACAAATTCAAAGTTTTATTCCTACAATTATTTTTGATAAATACCATTAAGTCTGTTACATCATTAAATACTTTTGTGCAGTAACGAATACCATATAAATTTTCAAACCATAATTCATAATTTAAAATTAAACACTGTCGCTCAGTATCGATAAATACTAAGAAATAACCAATATTTTTATGGAAATTTATAAACATTGCTTGTTGTTGTGTTAATTTTTTATTTAAACGATGTTTCATCCCTAGAATCCAAAAAATACGATACCCATTTTGTTTATAACCGTCAGTCCTTTTGTTAAAATCTTTTAGCGTCAACGGACTGCATTGGTACTCTACGACTAACTGGCTATTTTTTAAATTTATTAAAACATCCGGTCGTTGCTTTAGTTTAGGCAAATATTGCTCAATATCTGCTCTTTTATGTCTTTTTTCTGCCCACATTTTAATTAAATTTTTCCCTGTGACATGTATTTTCGTTTCACCTTCTGAAAAAAAATGACATGACTTTTTAAAATGAGCAAAATGAGCTTGTTTTTGCGGGCCTTCTTTAAAGACAACACGCTCTCCGCAACCAGGACAAAAATATTTATTGTTTTGCTTAAAATTTATTGCGCATACCAACTCATCTACGTGTTCTTGTTTTGCAAATATCATTCAAATTACCCCTTGTTACAATTTAAATACGCAAAAAAACAAACTAACCTTTTTCGATTAGTTTGTTTATTTAAAGTATCTTCTTGCCTCAGAGAGTGCGTCAGATGACATAATCTTTTTACCACGTTCTTCCATAAATGGTCCTGTCGATGAGACAACCTGTGCATACTCTAATGCGACAGCTATATCATTTTCGATTGTTTCTTTTGTTGTATTATCTTTATCAAAAATTAGTTCTAAAAAATATTTATTTTGGACTTTAAATAAATTGCTTTGTGTATTTGTTGGTCTAAAAATTTTAGCTAATTGAATAAAATCTTCGAAGTCCCCAAATTCAAACATTCTTGTTTGAGCAGATTTTTTATAACCCGATCCAACAGTATCTTGTGAGTCATTGTCACTGTCTTCAAGCTCAGCTAATCTATCTTTTATAAAGCTTCCTAGATCATCATTCTCAGATAAATCAGAAATGTTTATTTCTTTCGGATTTTGCGTCTCGTCTGGCTTTCCACGACTGATAAATAACTCCAAGCCATCTCGATTAGGTAATACCTGGAAGGTAACTGCTTCATTATTTTCAAATTCATGTTCCGTGTCTACTTCGCGTAAAATACTATAAAAGAAATCTTCAATTTGAGTTCTATTACCTAATAAATCTAAAACAGTAATACCTCTTTTAGATAAATCTTCATCTTCAACTAAAACACGAATTGTATTTTCATTTATTTTTTCCATTTTCATTACTAATCACCCATCTTTCTGATAACTTGACCTTAATTCTATCTAAAATTTACTATTTGTAAAGTAGTTTAAACTAAATAAAAAAAATTCAGGAATGCGTCTTCCTGAATTTTACCATGTTACCTTATTAAAAACTAATGTTTCAATATTATTTAATTTTAAATTAATTAAAATCCAGCAAGTAATTGTGCCTTTTGTAATTCTAAAGCACGTACATCCCTTGGTAAGAAGCGACGAATTTCGTCTTCGTTATATCCAACCTGTAATCGTTTTTCATCTAGAATAATAGGACGACGTAATAAACCAGGATTATCTTGAATTAATGAGAATAATTCTTGAAGTGGTAAATCGTCTAAGTCCATATCTAGTTCCTGATAAACTTTTGAGCGTTTAGAAATAACTTCTTCTGTTCCATTTTCAGTCATTTGCAAAATTGTTTTAATTTCATCAATGTTGAGAGGCTCAGAAAAAATATTACGTTCTTGGAATGGAATATTATTTTCCTTAAGCCATGCACGTGCTTTTCGACAAGATGTACAACTTGGTGAAGTATATAAAGTTACCATATGCGCTCTCTCCTTTTAATAAAAAATTTATCAATTCCTATAAAACAATTGTAACTTATTATCAAACAAATTACTACCATTTTATTAAAAAAATTTACTAATTAATATTTTTACTAATAATACATTTAATTCATTTGTGTTCATTATTAAATGATTAAATGACATCATTTTTGATATTGTTTTTTATATTTCGAGTATGATATTACATATATTTTATAGTTATTATTATTTATTGAATGAAAAATAATTTGCTATCTCAATTATTTAATATACTTTACACTCGATATATACTTACTAAAAGTACGTAACACGCACTTAATCGTTTATTTGCAACAATCTTATCATTATTTTATTTTTCAAAAAAAAGATACATATTGTTAAAAAAATTTAACAATATGTATCCGATTACAAAATTAGTTCTAAATATTTTTTTGCGAGTATTATATCGATATTATTGCCAGCTGATAATTCAGCTTGTTCTTTTAATAATTCGTGGGAACCATTTGCTGGTAAATGCGTTAAAATTAATCTTTTAGCATTATTTAAACGAGCAAACTTTCCAGACTCGGTAGATGTCATATGCCATTTTTTGCCAATTTTATCATCAAAAAAGTTTGTATCGGTCATTAATATATCTGCATTTTGACTAATTTCATTTAATTTTTCGTCATACGCCGTATCAGCTGTAAAAACAAAGACCTTCCCAGTTGCCCGTTCCGTTATTCTCATAGCATATGTAGGCACTGGGTGAATTGTTTCTAAAAATTCAAAAGTAAAAGGCCCAATGTCTATAACTTCTTTATTCTTATATCCTATTCCAATTGTCGCATTTGCCCAAGTTAATTTTGCTAATGCTTCTTGATCAATAGATGGCCCATAAATAGGAAGTGGTTGCTTCACTTGTTCACCGTTAATCTGCCAGCTATACTGTAAAACGCCGACATCTGCGATATGATCCTGATGATAATGTGATAAAACAACTGCATCTAACTTCAAGGAATCTAGTTTAGGTTCTAGACTAAGCATTGCTCCACTTCCACAGTCCAACAATAAATTAAAACCATTACTCTGAATTAAATATGAACTAGTTCCAACTGTATGGGCAGGATAACCCCCATAGAATCCTAAAATTGTCAACTTCATTTTTAATTGTCCTTCCTGTTACTTTTGACTCTATTATACCTTTTTTTGGGCTATACTTAATAATGAATTAAAGTAAATGGGAGATGTATCTTTGTTAAATCATATAAACACAGCATTAGGCGCTGAATATTTTTTAAAGTCTATAATTCGAAATAATCCATCCCGATCATTTATTCTACTTAATCCAATTAATAAGTACAATAATTCTTACTTATTAGACACATCAGATGATAATTCTATTTTCTACTCTGGATTAGACTTCCGTGTTCGATATCATGTAGGAATGGATTCATGGCAAGGTTTTTATCATTTTAAATATATTACTTTGAGCGATGAAGAAAGTAAAGTTTACTTAGCTCAAGTACAAACTTTTATTAATGAACAAACAAAACCAACTGGTATCATTTCTTTTTACACATTACAGTCTTTATCTAAAGGTTATAATTATGTTTTTTTAACAATTTGGAAGCAACAATCTGATTTTATTAATTGGCGTAAAACGTCAAATTATAAACAGTTAAAGTACTATGAAAGTGAGTTTCAAATTACTCCCATAGACGCAGTGTATTCTGTTAATGAATTAATTAATATAAAAGATTAATCCAATTAGTTAAAAACAATCCGTATTCCACAAACGATATTAATAGCTAATTAATGACTCAAACAAGTCATTAATTAGCTATTTTTTTACAATAGTTATTCCCCAAAAATGTTTAATTTCCAACCAAAAAATAGCCTAAAAAGTTTTCTAACTTTTAGGCTATTAATCATTTAACCGTTCTTAAACTCTGTTATTTATTATCCGATTCAACACTCTCACGGTAATTAAAAATAAGCCTAAATACATCACATAGAAGGTCCCCCAGAAGAAAATGAGAACATTTAGGTTAGGTTGATCAAATAATGCGACATAAATATTAAAAGTAAATATTGCTTCTATCGATCCTAAAATAACCGGAATTAAAAATAAACTGGCTGTTTGCTGATAAATAATTCGCTTAATCTCTTTTTTGGTCACACCTAGACTTTGCATTAGTGAATAAGTTTTTTGATTTTGTCTAAGATCTATCATTTGTTGTAACATTAAAATACTACAAGTTGCTAATACTAAAATAATACTAATAAAACATGCTATATAAATATAAAACCCATCTAATTCGTTAACATTTTTTTCAACTTGATTTCTCACACCCAAATTTCGATAATGGTAGTTTGACTTAATTTGATTAGAAAATTTATAACGGACATTCGATAATGTTGTCCCTGTCTGCTGCAAATAGGTCTGTTCTTTAGATTGATTATCTAATTTATGTCCGAAATCATTTTTAGATTGTGCAAATTCCTGATAATTTTTAATATTAATAGCTGTAAGTCCATATTTTGTGTTGCTATCAACACGTTTGTAGACACTATCTTTAACAATTAACAAATTTTGAATGTAATGTATTTCACCATACGGAAACGTACTTAAGTATGTTTTTATCTTTAATTTGTTCATTGATTTTTGCTTAAATTGAATGAGCTGGTTATCATCATTAATTTGATATCTTGCTAACTTGTGTAAAATCATAACTGTCTCATTCGATTTAATCTTAATCGGTTCTAAATCATCTTGAATTTTACGCGCATGATTATAATCTGTTTCTGACATTATTGTAATTGGCACAATTTTAGCTTCACTTTGATTATTTGCTTTTAATTGAACACTTGTTTTCATCGGTACAATTTTAAGATGTCCACTTACTTGCTGTTTCACTATTAAATTGTTTTGTTTTAATACTTTTTTTACAGTTTTTAAATGATAATCGTCCGTAATAAAATGAGCTGGTGCCACTTGATCAATTGTTTTTTGGGAATATGAATACAACGTAGCCACTCCAATAAATACAGATAAAGAGAACATTATTAATAAAGTCATTAAACTTAAGATGACCTTATTTTGTCTTAAACTGACTTTTAAATTAGAAAAAGCAAGTAGCCTACCACCCCGATACATAAAATGTCGCCATTTTTGTATCATACTTATCATTATCGGCACCAAATAATTAAAAATCAAAAGAGTCCCTAAGATAATCATAATTGCAATAATCAATACTGCTAAAAAATAATCATTTTTACGTAACCAAACATTAAAAATAGGTCCCAAATTTTCAAAATTTACTGCCATAAATAAAGGTACAATAATAAAAAAGATACTAATGATAGCCATAAATCGTTTAAATGGTCCAAATTTTTCGACACTGGCATTATCACTATTTTTAAACAATGAAACTAATTGTTTACGATAAATAACACTTGCATTAACAGTTGACATCATTAAAAAGATAACGTTAAAGATAACTATTGTACTAATTAAACTATGCCAAGATATAATAATATTGGTATCTGCCACAATAAACATAGCCCTCAACAAAATCATAGCAAATAATTTAGAAAAGATCGCACCAACCACTAAACCAATCAGTAATGCTATATTACCTAGAATTAAATTTTCAATAAATAGCATTGTCGCAATTTCTTTTTTTTTCACTCCAAGAAGATGGTAAACAGCAATTTCTTTTTCTCGCCGTTTCGCCACAAAAAGATTAGTGTACATCATGAAACAAGCAATAAAAATCAAAATTAAAAAACTACTAATACGTAAAGTAACAGAAATTGGTAACTCTACGCGCGCATTTTGTGTTAACTCTTTGTTAATTGACATTGACAAAAATGAAAAATAAACTGTAACTGCTATCGCACTAGCAATAATGTAAATTAAATAATCCCATAAACTGCGCCAAATACTTTTAAAAACAATATTCACTAGTGGTTTCATTGCTTTCCCCCACCAATAGCTGCTTGCATATCAATTATTTTTTGGAAAAATTCTTTTCTAGAGCCATCTCGCCTAATTTCGGCAAAGATATTCCCATCTTTAATAAAAATAATTCTTTTACAATAACTAGCTGTAAATGCATCATGAGTTACCATCATGAGCGTCATCTTTTGCTTTTCATTCACGTCTGTTAAATACTTCAATAGTTCCGTAGCTGCTTTTGAATCTAGACTTCCTGTCGGTTCATCTGCGAATAACATTTTGGGTGCCGTTATAATAGCTCGTGCAACTGCAACCCTCTGCTGTTGACCAATTGAAATTTCATTTGGAAAATGTTTTAAAATATTATTTAAATTTAAAATATTAGCAATATTAGCAAGTTTTGCCTCAATTATTTCTACATTTACTTTATCCAATGCTAAGGGCAAAATTATATTTTCCTTGATAGTCAACGAATTAAGTAAATTAAAATCTTGAAAAATAAACCCTAACTGTTGTCTTCTAAACTCAGACAATTTTTTTTCATTATATTGTGTTATATCCTGGTTATCTATTCTAACATGTCCAAAAGTTGGCTTATCAATAGTCGACATCATATTTAATAACGTCGTTTTTCCTGCACCAGATGGTCCCATAATACCAACAAATTCTCCTGAATCAATTACAAACGAAATATTATCAATTGCAGTCGATCTATTAAACTTCATTCCATAAATTTTTTTAACGTGATCTACTTCAATAAATGTCATAATTTCATTTCTCCTATTACCAAGTATTATCCTATATATAGGATAATTACGCCAATATTTATTTACGCTTTTTATCTATTTGAATTTAATGCTAAAAACCGGTATTGTAGGGTAAATAGTTCTTACTTTAAAGAGGTGATAATATGTTTAGTATAATGATTGTTGAAGATGATAAAACAATTGCCAACATTACTGCAGATAGTCTAGCAAAATGGCGATTCAACCCTATTTTAATTAATAATTTTAGTGAAATTGATCTTGAATTCATTGAAAAAAAACCACATTTAGTTTTATTAGACATTAATTTACCCGATTTTGATGGCTTTTACTGGTGTAAAAAAATCCGTGAAATATCAAATGTACCAATTATATTTATCTCAAGCCGAAATACCAATATGGATATGGTTATGGCAATGAATATGGGTGGCGATGACTTCGTAAATAAACCTTACTCAATGGAAGTTTTAGTTGCAAAAATTTCTGCATTATTACGACGCACTTACAATTACGCAGAAATGGGACCAGAAACACTCGAGCATAATGGCCTTTTTTTGAATTTACAAAATGGAACTGCAAAATTTAACGATAAAATTATTGATTTATCAAAAAATGAGTACCAGTTACTGCAATATTTAATGCGTCAGACAGGGAAAATTGTTAGCCGTGAAAAATTACTTCGAGAACTCTGGGAAGACGAACATTTTGTTGATGACAATACGTTAACCGTTAATATTAATCGCGTTCGTAAAAAAATAGCACAAGCTGGATTACCCAATTTTATCGAGACAAAGGTAGGACAAGGTTATCTTATCCCTTAGGAGACACTAATGACATTTTTTAAGTACATTTCAGATAGAATTACAACAATCATCTTTTTCCTTCTAGTTATTCTCTTAATTAATCTTGTATTGTGGTTTGATCCATTCCATAACATTGTTTTATCTACATTATTATATATAGATATTCTGGTAGTTATTATATCAAGTATTTTTGTTGTAACACGTTACTGGATTAATCATCAATGGTACCAAAAATTTAAATTACCAATTGATCCAGCAACAGCAGATTTATTGATTCCTATTAATGGTGCACATTCCAATGAACAACGTTTATATCAGGGTTATGTTAATGCCCTATTAAACAATCATCAAATACAAATAAATAATATCTTGTCTAAACAACAAGAACAAGAGGATTTTTTAAATGCTTGGATTCATGATATTAAAGTTCCCTTAGCTGCTATTCAGTTACTAATTGAAACATCTGATGGCAAGCTATCTGAAAAACAAGTCATGCAAACTGAAATTGAATTAAAAAACATTGAAAATTTTGTTGAACAAGTGATTTATTATTCTCGTTTAGATAGCTTTTCAAATGATTATTTAATTCAAGATGATTCACTAAAAAAAGTAGTTAATCTTGTCATTCGGGATAATATGAACTTATTTTTTTCAAAACATATTCGTTTCGTTTTTAACAGTACAGATATTTCCGTTCTAACTGATTCAAAATGGCTACGTTTTATCTTAAATCAAGTGATTACCAATTCATTAAAATACACACCAAATAATGGTGAAATCGTTATTTCTCTTAAAGATACTGAAAAAGAAACGATATTAGCCATTAAAGATAATGGCATTGGTATCCCGAACGCAGATTTAGCTCGCGTTTTTGACAAAGGATTTACCGGGAATAACGGGCGTCAATTCAACCAAAATGCAACCGGATTAGGCCTTTATTTAGCAAATCAACTAAGTCAAAAATTAGGTCACCAATTAGAAATTGAATCTCCAAAAAATGAAGGTACTACAGTTAAAATTATATTTCCTAAACTTTCTTATTATAATGATGAAATGGGCGAAATTCTTCGCTAGGAGGGTCTATCATGTTATCAGAAATTGAACTCGGTTTTACAAATATTAAAGATATTGATCCTAATATTATTGTAGATTTACGCTATGCTACAAAAGACAACTTTACTAACCAAATTATTTATGACTTTTCTACAGCAATCGCTAGAACAGGAACAGCTAAGAAACTTGGTATCGCAAGTCAATTACTCAAAACTCAAGGCTATCGTTTAAAAATTTGGGACGCCTACAGACCAGTCTCTGCTCAAAAAAAATTATTTGACGTTTATCCCGATCCTAATTTTGTAGCGAAGCCAAATCCTAATTTCAGTCATCAAAAAGGCGTGACATTTGATTTAACTATCTGTGATATGGATGGCCACGAGCTTAACATGCAAAGTGAATTTGACGACTTTTCAGAACGAGCTGGAAGAAATTATAAACGAACACCTCAACAACAAATAAATTACGATATACTAAATAACGCTATGATAACTGCTGGTTTTATCGGATATTCTGAAGAATGGTGGGACTATAGAGATTCTGATATGAATGACTATTCACCACTTATCGCGAATCCAAATGATTATTAAAAAAACTTGTCACAACACCTTACATACAAGGTATTGTGACAAGTTTTTTATCTTAACAATTTATCCCAGAGAATAACTTCACCCGCAATTAATGATTTTTGAACATCAATAATTCTTTGATTTGAGCTACCTCTAAATTGCAAAGTTAAATCTTTTTTTGGTAATTCGAATCGACCGTCGACTAAAATATCAATCTTTGAAAGTAATTCAAGTTTATCATCAGATTCAAGCATTAATTCATCCCATGTATAACCAGTCCAAGACCAGATATCTTTCGTCCATCCATAAGTATCATGAATACGATTCACTAAGCTTAAACAAACCTGCGTGTTAACAAAAGGCTCTCCGCCTAATAAAGTTAATCCTTGGCAATAGTCTTCGCTTAAATCAGTTATTATTTGATCTTCAAGCTCTTTTGTATATGGTGTCCCATATCTAAAATTTTGCGCTGCCTTATTATAACAACCCGGACAAGCAAATAAACAGCCACTAACGTATAAACTACAACGAACCCCTTCACCATCAACAAAATTAAATGGTTTATAAGATGCAATATACTGTTGGCTTAACTCACTGGCAATCCATTCTTTAGGTTTCGGATTTCGTGGTGCTTTAACTCTCTTTTGTCGTTCCATCATCAACCATTCCTAAAGTCATATTTTTAACACGAGAAGCAATTTCTTTATGACGTCCATGAACCATCGGACGTTGCTGTGGATTACCTAAGTATCCACATGTCCTTTTAACAACATCACATGTTTTTGGATCATGATTTTGACATTTAGGGCATTCAAATCCTCGTTCAGTTGGGTTAAATTCACCATCAAAACCACATTTATAACAATGATCAATAGGGGTATTAGTTCCTAAATAGCCGATTTTATCATAAGCCCAATCCCAGACTGCTTCTAAAGCCTTAGGATTTTGACGTAAATTTGGGTATTCACAGTAATGAATAAATCCACCTGATGCATATTTAGGATATTCCATTTCAAACGACAATTTTTCAAACGGAGTTGGATTTTTCCTAACGTCATAATGAAAACTATTTGTATAATATTCCTTTTCTGTAACATCTTTAATTTCACCAAATTTTTCAGTGTCTAATACACAGAAACGATCTGTTAAGGATTCACTAGGAGTTGAATAAACACTAAAATGATAATCGTATTCATCTGACCAATCTGTACAATACTCCTTGAGGCGTTTAACGATGTCAATCGTAAAATTATGCGCCTTTTCATTTTTTTCCCAATTAGGTCCAAAAAAAACAGTTCCAACTTCATATAGTCCAATATAACCTAATGAGACCGTAGCGCGACGATTCTTGAATAAATCATCAACATCTCCGTCTGCTTTTAACCTTTCGCCAAAAGCACCATGTTGATATAGAATGGGTGCATTCTCTGGGATAGCTTCCTTGACACGGTTAACTTTAAAGACTAATGCCTCTTTACAAACCTGCATCCTCTCTTTAAAGATATCCCAAAATAAATCAATATTACCTTCGGATTCCAAAGCAATTCGTGGTAAATTAACTGTAACAACGCCTAAATTCATACGCCCAGAATTGACTTCATTACCATTTTTATCTTTCCATCCTTGCAGAAAGCTACGACAGCCCATAGGTACCTTGAAACTGCCCGTAAGCTCTTTTATCTTGTCATACATTAATATGTCAGGGTACATTCTCTTCGTAGCACAATCAACAGCTAAGGCCTTAATATCGTAGTTAGGGTCCCCATGTTTAAAGTTTAAATCCTTTTTTATTGTAAATACTAATTTAGGAAATATTGCCGTACGATGCTCACGACCTAATCCTTTTATTCTAATTTTTAAAATTGAGATTTGAATTTCTCGTTCAATCCAACTTTCACCCAACCCAAAACCTAACGTAGTAAACGGCGTCTGTCCTTGCGAAGAGAATAAAGTATTGATTTCATACTCTAATCCTTGCATGGCATCATAAATATCTTTGCTTGTTTTAAGTTTAGCAAATTCTATCTGTTTTATTGGATTCCCAATCCATACTTTTGCATCTATTAAATGCTTCTTATAATTTAATTCAGCAAATGGCGCTAGTAACTCATCCACCCTATCTGCAGAACAACCACCATACTGACTTGAGGCTACATTAGCAATAATTTGTGCCATTTGCGCAGTTGCGGTCTGAATTGAATGAGGACTTTCAACTTCAGCATTTCCTATTTTAAATCCATTTGTTAACATCTCTTTAAAATCAATCAGACAGCAGTTAGTCATAGGACTCCAGGGTGTGTAATCTAAATCATGATAATGAATTGAACCACGTAAATGTGCTTTAGCTAGTGATTCAGGCATTAATTTTAATCCCAAAGTTTTACCCACTGTCCCAGCCGTCAAATCACGTTGTGTATTGAATACATTGCTATCCTTATTAGCATTTTCATGAACAATTGTATCATCTTTATTTAATAATTTATCCAAACGACCAGCTGGATCAGTTTGCTCTTTCCACAATTTTTCATCATTTATTCTATATTCCTGAAAGCTATCCAATGCATCACGGTAGCCTAATTCACGATATGTAGCTATAACTAAGCCATACATCGTTTGGGCATTAATTTTTTGATAATTACTTAATTTATGTAATAGTAATTCCTGATAGCTTTCTTGATTTTTTTTACTATTTAATCGACGCAAAGTACTACTTAAAACTTTACGTAATGCAAAATCAACTTTTCGACCATCACGCTTTTCAAATATGTCAGGCACTTGCATATCTAACTTTACCTCTACTTTTTTCATAAGTGACCTTCCTTTTCTTACAGCAATAAATATATGTTACTTGATTATCCTCTTAAAAACAACAATATATAGTGTACAACAATATATACTATCTATATATTGTTGTACACTATGATTTACTATCAAGATGTTTGAAATGTAATTAAAAAGTTAGACGTATATATATCAGTTAAAAAATTATTATATGATTTCAATACCAGAATATTTTATACACTTAAAAATTTATACCAAAAAAACTCTAATTATTAAGTGATTAGAATTTTCATACTATTATCCACCAACAACAGTTGACGAAGAGCCAAAAAAGTTCAACAAAAGCTCAACTTTCTATAATTTCGTATTATTCTTCATAATTTAGCGTACAAAAAAAGCCCAATCAATGGGCTTTCATGTTTTCTAATACTCTCTATAATACTTAATAATACCGGTGATCGGGGTCGAACCGATACTCCATTGCTGGAACTGGATTTTGAGTCCAGCGCGTCTGCCAATTCCGCCACACCGGCATAACTCGTGTAAGGCGGTAACCGGATTTGAACCGGTGATGAAGGTTTTGCAGACCTCTGCCTTACCACTTGGCTATACCGCCATATTAATTATTACTTGATATAACCTTATAAAAGGCGACATGTGGGAATCGAACCCACGCGTGCCGGAGCCACAATCCGGTGCGTTAACCACTTCGCCAATATCGCCAAAACAAAAAATGGCAGGGGTAGTAGGAATTGAACCCACACTGACGGTTTTGGAGACCGTAGTTCTACCTTTAAACTATACCCCTATAAAAAATGGAAGAGAGTGGATTCGAACCACCGAACCCGAAGGAGCGGATTTACAGTCCGCCGCGTTTAGCCTCTTCGCTACTC
>NZ_JBXAYD010000007.1:0-67966 GCF_056782075.1 Dellaglioa sp. CoH-56-MRSF-12 | reverse complement strand
ATACTGGGATAAAGCCATTTAGAAACATATTAAATTTTATATTATTTCATCCGTCAACTTGACAGGGCCTAGTACATGAAGTTGTTGGAACCTTTTTAGATGATTATTTTAAAATTATTTTTGTACCATGAAGCTCTTTAACGTTTAATTTAGCAGCAATAGTATCAACATTATCAAGTGTAATACCGCCACCTGGAACAATTTTAATGAGACCGTTTGACCAGTCAATAATTTCTTTGAGGTGGGGTAACGTTTCCTCGATAGGCTTATCAAGTGATCCGCCATGCGTTAAAACACGATCGATATCATGCTCTGCTAACCAAGATAGCGCATCAAGTTGTGCATTATTAGGAATTTCATCAAAAGCCATATGGAAAGTGATTTGCATGCCACCACTTGCTGCAATTAAAAACTCCATCGCCTCTATGTCTAAGTTATTATTCGTATCTAAAGCGCCAAATACGACGCCATCTACACCAAGTTGTTGAGCCTGAAATAAATCAGCCTCCATAATTTTTAATTCGGTATCGTTATAAACGAAATTTCCGCCACGGGGACGAATCATTGCCATTACAGGGACTTCATTGTCCTGTGCATAACGCATTGTTTCAGACATAACACCTTTACTGACAGTTGTACCACCGACAGCAAGATTATCGCAAAGTTCAAAACGATTAGCACCAGCGGCAAATTGTTTTGGGATATCAGTAAAATTTTCAACTGCAACTTCTTTAATTAACAAATTTAATTTCTCCTAATTTTCAAAATAAACGCAAACGGATTCTGGAACGGCAATATCTTTTTGAAGTAAAGTTAATTTACCAGAGGTTGAATCACGTTCGAATAAGGTAGCATTATCAGTGTTTTGGTTAGCAACAACCAAAAATTGTTCTGTTTTATTTAAACTGAAATCACGAGGAAAGTCACCTTCAGTTGAAATAAGTTGAATAAGTGTCATTGTGCCATCAACAGCAAGTGAATAACAAGCAATTGAGTTGTTTCCGCGATTAGAGACATACAAAAAGCGGCTATCTTTAGAAATGCGAATAGCAGCAATTCCGTTATGAGCATTCCAATCAGATGGAATTGATGAAAGTGTTTGAATCTCTTTAAATGAACCATCCGTTTGATTGTAGCTAAGTAACGAAACTTCACTTGAGAGCTCTCCAGCTAAGTATGCTAATTTTCCATTTTTATGGAAAACAATATGACGAGAACCGAACCCAGGCTCTGAACGATACTCAGCAATTTGTTTAATAGCACCATTATCTGACACATCAAAAGTTAACACTTGATCAGTTCCAAGGTCACAAACAACTAACCTATTGTCTGGTGTTAAATCAGTGAAATGAATATGAGAGCTTGTTTGTTCTGGTTTTGGACCATGACCTTCATTTGTAACTTCATTAATAAGAGCTAATGAGCCATCAGTTTGAATTTTTGAAATGGAAATAAGACCCTTATGGTAGTTTGAGCTGTAGACTAATTGACGGTTATTATCAACAGCAACGTAAGCAGGCGGAGCGCCTTCAGCTGAAACGTCATTTAAAAATTGGGGATTTTCTGATGCAAGGGTAAAGGCTGATATACCACCTAAATCTGACCTCTTTGAAACGGTATATAAGACACCTTTGTCCGATTTCGTGAGATAAGTTGGATTTTCAACCTTTATATAGGGTGTAGCGTTAGAAACTTTTTTTTCAATTGTATCAAGTTGAGCTCGTTGGATACCAGTACTTGTCTTTTTTGTATATGTACCAAACAAAATAGTCTCTTTCATAGTTACAAATACCTCCTCATGATATTGTCAATATTATATCATATATTTTTGTAAACGTTATTATTTATACTGGGGACTATGCTATAATTATAGGTAACTATAAAGGATAAGGGAGACGATAAAGTATGATTACAGCAAGAATTGAAGAAATTGGAAAAGATGCCATCTCAAAAAAGGAACCTATTGTTATCCTTTTCAATCAGAGTGCAACGGATGATTTAAGACAAGTTTCTGTCATTCAATCATTTGAAGATGATAAAAAAATTATTTCGCCAAAAACAGGTGATGAAATGATTATTAATGAACAAACTTATAAAATTGATTTCGCTGGAGAGTTAGTTTCAAGTAATTTTGAGTCGGTTGGGCATGCTACCTTGTTCTTTATGGAAGTTCCAGAACATCCACAACCAAATGGTATTTATTTAACACCGCATGTATTGCCAACTTTTAAAGTCGGTAATACAATCACGTATAAGTAAAGGAGTAGATTAAAATGCTCCCAAATGAAAAATCGACTTCACAACGATCATGGTTTTGGAAATGGGTTGTTAATAATAAAACAGTTAGCATTTTATCAATTGTTTTGTTAAGTTTGCTAATTATTTTTATGTTAGCACAAGTGGGCTGGTTTTTCGCACCAATTGGAGAGTTATTAAGCATTATTGGCTTCCCAATTGTTTTAGCTGGCGTGCTGTATTATTTAATATCCCCATTGATAGATTTTTGTGAAACGCGCTTTAAATTGAATCGAAGTTTGGTTATTACAGTTGTATTTATAGTAATTTCTGGGTTTTTAGTATGGGGGATTGTCGTTTTGATTCCTGCTGTACAAACACAAACAATTAGTATTATTAAAAATTGGCCGACGTATTGGTCAAATATCACACATCAAACGAATGATTTTATGTCGTCATCTTTATTTGATACTATTAAAACTTCAATTGAAAAAATAAATACAGATATCGTAGGAACAGTATCCAAAAAAGCGAGCTCAGTTATTGGATCAACAGTTGATTCTTTAGGTAGCGTTGTTGGTACTGTAACGACATTTATCATTGGATTAGTAACAGCACCCTTTATCTTATTTTATTTATTAAAAGATGGGCACGATTTACCTGAGTATTTATCAAATTTTTTCCCAGTAAGATATCGCAAATCAATCATTGAATTATTAGATGAAATTAATTTACAAGTCAGTCAATATATCCGAGGTCAGTTAACGGTAGCATTCTTTGTGGCCATATTATTTGTTATTGGTTTTTCAGTAGTTGGTCTTAAGTTTGCTTTAACGTTAGGGATTTTGGCAGGTTTTTTGAATTTAATTCCTTATTTAGGCTCTTTTCTAGCGATGATTCCTGCACTAGTAATTGCTGCTTTCGTGTCACCAATTATGTTGATAAAGGTTATTGTTGTTTTTATTGTTGAACAAACAATTGAAGCAAGATTGATTTCTCCATTGATTCTTGGAAGTAGTTTAGCAATCCATCCCGTTACAATTTTAATTGTTTTATTAGGTTCGGGACGGGTTTTTGGATTAATAGGTGTTATTTTTGGAATCCCAGGATATGCAATTCTAAAAGTTATTGTAACGCGGATTTTTGTATGGTATAAAAAGGATTCTGGTTTGTATGACGAATCAGAGAAAACGAATAAAGATAATCAAAAAAGTTAGACAAATTTTATTTTGTCTAACTTTTTTGATTAAAGCGTATCACCGTTAAAAATTGAATTTTTAACAATTACATAATCGACTTTTTCAAGTGCAGAGAGAGAATTACCACCAGCATAAGAAATTGAAGATTGTAAATCTTGTTGCATTTCAAGTAAAGTTTCATGAATGTCACCTTTAAAAGGAACGAGCATTTTTTTACCTTCAACATTAGTGTGGCTACCTTTTTGATATTCAGAGGCAGAGCCAAAATAACTTTTAAATAGATTACCATCTTTTTCAATTAAATCACCAGGACTTTGTTTGTGACCAGCAAAGAGTGAACCAATCATACACATTGAGGCCCCAAATCTGACTGACTTAGCAATATCACCATGAGTTCTTATACCACCATCAGTGATAATTGGTTTACTTGCTGCTTTAGAACATAATCTAAGAGCGGCTAATTGCCACCCGCCGGTACCGAATCCAGTTTTAATTTTAGTGATGCAAACTTTTCCGGGTCCAATACCAACCTTAGTTGCATCTGCACCAGCATTTTCTAGTTCTCTAACGCCTTCAGGTGTGCCAACATTTCCAGCAATTAGAAATGACTCTGGTAACCATTTTTTAATATGATGAATTAAATCAATGACACTTTGTGCGTGGCCATGCGCCACATCAATTGTTATATATTCTGGAATTAAATCAGCATCGGCAAGCTCTTCAATTAATGCCCATTCATGTGGTTTAACGCCAACACTAATAGAAGCAAACAAACCTTTTGCATGCATTTTTTTGACGAAAGGTAAGCGACTCTCTTCATCGAAACGGTGCATGACATAGAAATAGTCATTTGATGCAAGCCATTCTGCTAACGGTTCATCGATAATTGTCTGCATATTCGCAGGTACAACGGGTAGTTTAAAACGGCGAGGGCCAAATTGAATAGATGTATCGACTTCGGAACGGCTATTTACAATACATTTGTTAGGGACGAGCTGAATATCTTCATAATCAAAAACTGGCATAATATTTCCCCATTTCTTTTAAACACGAACTATTTTTAGTATTTATTAAATTATTATCAGTAACCAACTGATAATTTACGCTATTTAGCGAATTTAGTCAACATATTTTTGAAATAAATCGAAAATTAAATAAGAATACGTGAAGAGATAGACGTCGTGCTATAATTATTTTGGGAGTGATTATTATCGCAAAAAAAGAAAAAGTAAAAAAAACAAATGACGAACGCATTTTAGATCAAAATCATATTGAATTTGAGAGCTATACTTTTGATTTTTTAGGTGGTCGACAAATGGATTCAAGCAAAGAAGCTAAAGAACTAGGAACGGATGAAAGAAGTATTTTAAAAACAATTGTTTTACAGGGAAGTAACGGTGATAGAGATTACGTAGTTGTTTGCCTTCCTATTACTTTTGAAATTGATTTAAAATTAGTAGCACGTGAATTAAATGAAAAACAATTGCATTTAGCAGATAATAAAAATTTAATCAATATTACTGGTTACGTTCATGGCGCAAATACACCAATTGGAATTAATGTTCGAAAAGGATTTCCCATTTATTTTGATGAACGAATTCAAGAGTTCGATAAAATTTGGGTTTCAGCTGGTAAAGTTGGTCGTTCTGTTGGCGTAAAACGTGAAGAACTTGTTGAATTGGTTAAAGGTCATTACATTAACATTGAAAAATAAATAGCTATTGAATGTAAAATAAACGATAAAAAGGAATAAGTGTAAATTGAAAAAAATTGAGAAAAGTGCCGTATTTTTAAAAAATAAAATCGATTTATTTAGATGTCCTGTCTGCTTAAACCCCTACAGTAAAGTTGAAGGCCAGACGATGTTTTGCCCTGAAAATCATCAAATAGATTTATCAAAAAAAGGAACTCTTTTTTTCTTGAATCATGGGGTTAAAAGTGATTATGAATTGGATATGTGGTTAGCAAGGAGACAGTTATTACAAGCAGGCTTGTTTAAACCGATTACGGATAAAATTCTTGAGCAGCTTTCTGATGAAGAAGAAACAATTATGGATGTAGGTTGTGGAGAGGGAACACCACTTCATGATATAGAAGTAACACGCCAAAATGCTAAAGACACTTACGTTGGATTTGATATTTCAAAAGATGCAATCAATTATGCGACACAACAAGAGACAGATGCTTTTTATTGTATTGCTGATTTGGCTAAACTACCATTTAATAATAAGTCATTTTCAACAATTATTGATATTTTTTCGCCTTCTGCTTATACAGAATTTGATCGAGTATTAAAGGATGGCGGGCAGTTATTAAAAATCATTCCAAATTCAAATTACTTAGTTGAATTACGCGAACTTCTATATAACGAAGAGAGTCATAATAGGAGTTATAGTAATGAAAAGGTTTTAAATCTGTTTAAAGAAAATTATCCTGACTCTGAACAAATTACAATTAGTTATCAATTCGATATTCCAGAAGGCTTGTTTCCTGCCTTACTCGAAATGACTCCTTTACATTGGGGAGCTACAACAGATAATCAGGCTAAAGCTAAAAAACAACCTTTAACCAAAATTACGGTTGACGTTACACTATTAAAATATCGTAAAAATAAGTTAGAATCAGTGTTGTAACGAATAAATTGCTGTGGTATTATGAGTATACGAATTCGGTTGTTTAGAGACTGTCGACGATGTTGTCAGCTTCTGGAAATTGATCTTCATTAACGTATCTTTTCGCCGTGCCCACACCGAAATGATGCGTTTTTTTGTTGCCTAAAATAATAACGATTTTTTGAAAGGATGTTAATTTTTGACGAATCATATTGCATTATTTGAACCACTTATGCCTGCTAATACAGGTAATATTGCTAGAACTTGTGCTGGAACGGATACTGAACTACATTTAATTGAGCCCTTAGGATTTTCAACAGACGATAAATATTTAAAACGTGCTGGACTAGACTATTGGGATAAAGTAAAAATTACGTATCATAAAAATTTACAAGATTTTTTAGCATCTATTCCAGATCAGAAACAACTTTTTTTGGTTTCAAAATTTGCACCGCAAACTTATTCACAAGTAGATTATTCTGATGTGAATAAGGACTATTACTTCTTGTTTGGTAAAGAGACAACAGGTCTTCCTGAAAACTTTATGCGCCAAAATGAAGAGAAAGCAATCCGAATTCCACAAGATGATACGCACATTCGTGCCTTAAACTTATCTAATTCAGCTGCTATTGTAATTTATGAAACACTTAGACAACAAGACTTTTTAAATCTAGATAAAACACACACGTATGAAAATGATAAGCTAAAATAAGTAGCTTGAGCATTTTATAGACTAGAAATTCATAAATGGGTTATACTTGCTTCGGGTTAAGAAATAAACCGGTATTTATGATGAACAGTCATTTTATAAAATGGAAGGGTGTGAGCTAACTTGTTTCAAGTAATAACAATGTTTGGATTTGATGAACCATGGTGGTTTTTTGATGATTGGAAAAGTCATATTCAAAAAACAGTTGATTTTGATTCAATGGATGAAGCGATGGCTTTTTTTGAGGAACAATCTAGCGCATTTACCACTGAATTTAGCCATCAAAAAAGTAAACGTCAATTTTTGACAGCATTTTGGAATGAGGAACAAATGGATTATTGTTCAGATTGTGGTGATGATTTACAGTTATATCAAGGGTTACTGTTAGTTAAAGATGGCAAAGAAATTACAGCCAAAAAAGAGAGTTAATAACATAATTGTTATTAACTCTCTTTTTGTGGAAATGACTAGACAATGACACGGAAGGTAATTAAGATATGGTATAATTGAGTATCTATTTTAACAGAAGGAGGAACTGTTTTGGCTCAAAAAAAGAAAAGAAAAAAAAGAACAACAAAAAAAACAGTTCAATACAAATTTTCTAAAAATATAATTGGTGTTATATTTTTATTGTTTGGAATATTTGGTGTGCTAGCACTGGGATATTTGGGTGCTTTATTTGCTAACGTTTTCCGTTTGTTTGTTGGTAATACATATCAATTCGCATTATTAATTCTCGGTGTATATGGAAGTTACTTAATGATTATGGGAAAAGAGCCCAAAGTTAAGAAAAGAATTAATTGGGGATCCGTTATTTTATATGTTGGTGTTTTAGTCTTTCTTGAAGCCTGGTTTGTTGGGCACTCATCGGTGCATAGCCAATTTATTCAATATACATGGCAGACACTTGTTTCCGATTTTCGACAATCTGCAGTTAGTTCAACAGTTGGCGGTGGAATGATAGGGGCAAGCTTATACCAATTATCGTACTTCTTAATTTCACAAGCAGGCACCTATATTGTTAGTGTACTTTTCATCTTAGCCGGATTATTTATTTTTTTTGATCTCTCTTTTTCAGAAGTTATGTATACTGTTCAACGCTATCTAAACGTAATTATTGCTTGGACAAGAGAAGGTTTTCGCCGAATGAAAGTAGCAATAGATAGTTTTAAAGAAGAAAGAAAAGAAAATAAAGCAGAACAAGATGAAGAAGAATTAAAACCTGTAATTGACCATAGAACTGAAGAAAAGGAAATAAAAACTGAACGAGAAGTGACCGTTGATGAACCACCTATCATTACGCAACAAGAACCAGATTCAGAATTAGATTCAGAAGATGATCCTAAGATAATATCAAGTACAGTGGCTGATGATAATGAAGATTACCAATTACCACCAGTTACATTACTTACAAAAATTCCAAAAGAAGACCAAAGTGGCGAATATAAAACAATTGAAAAAAACACAAAAATATTGAAGCAAACATTTGAAAGCTTTGGTGTTGATGTTGAAATTAAAAGTGTGAGTTTAGGACCATCTGTTACTGAATATGAATTACATCCGGCAATTGGTGTTAAAGTTAGTAAAATTGTTAACCTTGCGGATGACTTAGCCTTAGCACTTGCTGCCAAAGATATTCGAATTGAAGCACCAATTCCTGGAAAATCACTTATTGGGATTGAAGTACCAAATTCTAAAGTATCAATGGTTTCATTCAGGGATGTGATTGAATCTCAACAAAAGAATCCAACACCAGATAAAGTTCTCGAAGTTCCTTTAGGTCGCGATGTTTCAGGCCAATTGGTAACAGCAGATTTAACAACGATGCCGCATTTATTGATTGCTGGCTCAACTGGTAGTGGTAAGTCAGTTGCAATTAATGGCATTATCACAAGTTTATTGATGAATACGAAACCAAATCAGGTTAAGTTTATGTTGATTGATCCTAAAAAAGTAGAGTTAGGTGTCTATAATGGTATTCCACATCTATTAACGCCGGTTGTTACAAATCCTAAAAAAGCATCACGAGCTTTACATAAGGTTGTTTCTGAAATGGAGCGACGCTACGAATTGTTTGCAGATGCTAGTCAACGTAATATTTCTGGATATAATCAAATGATTATGCAAGAAAACGCAGATGACGGACAAAAAAGAGCAACGTTACCTTATATTGTTGTCATTGTTGATGAATTGGCAGATTTAATGATGGTAGCCTCGAATGAGGTTGAAGATGCGATTATTCGTTTAGCACAAATGGCTCGAGCAGCTGGAATCCATATGATTTTGGCAACGCAACGTCCATCTGTTGATGTTATCACAGGATTGATTAAAGCTAACGTACCATCACGTATGGCTTTCGCTGTTTCCAGTGGGATTGACTCGAGAACAATTATTGATAGTAATGGTGCTGAAAAGCTTTTAGGTCGTGGGGATATGTTATTCCTACCAATGGGGCTAAATAAACCCATTCGTGTACAAGATGCTTACATTTCAGATAAAGATGTTGAAAGTGTTATTTCGTTTATTAAAAATCAGCAAGAACCACAATACGATGAAACGATGATTGTGACTGATGAAGAAACAGCTAACTCAGGATCAGCGTCTGATTCAGAAGACGAATTATTTGGGGACGCTGTTAAATTAGTGACTCATGAACAATCTTGCAGTGTATCCATGTTACAGAGACGTTTTAGGATTGGCTACAATCGAGCTGCTAGAATTGTTGATGAAATGGAAGCAAAAGGAATCGTTGGACCGCCAGAGGGAAGTAAGCCGCGCAAAGTGTTGATAAATGAAGAAACTGATGGTCCTAATTAGGGCTTTCAGTTTTTTTGTTTAGCCTAAACAGATTACGAAACAATTAAATTTGTGTTTCACTAGTCTTTCAATTATCATGGTAAAAGAACATCCGATTTAAAAGGAGGCACATTTTCGTGCGTAAACAATTAGAAACAGGTGTCAACTTAACTGTTATTGAAAATAGTCAATTTAAAACGAATAGAATCGTTATTAATTTTATAGCACCTTTAACCGGAAAAGAATCTGCAGAACGTATGCTATTAGCTAACTTATTAGAAATTAGTAGTGCAGAATATCCATCTCAACAAAAATTAGCCGAAAAATTATCAGAACTTTATGGTGCAAGTTTTGGTATCACTGTTAGTAAAAAAGGAAACTTTCACTTAATAAGTTTAATTTTAAACGGTGTAAACGATAAATTCTTAGAACATAAAACAGAAAGTTTAAAAAAAATATTTGCTTTTATCAAAGAAATTATTTTCAATCCGAATGTGACTGATGGCCATTTTGACGAAGAAACATTTAAACGCCAAAAGGAAAATTTGATGATGTCTATCAGAAGTATTAGTGATGATAAACAATCGTACGCAGGATTAGAATTACAGAAACTTTACTTTCAAAACGATCAAGCTATTCCTAGCTATGGGACTGTAGAAGATATTGAAAAGATAACTGCAACTAGCTTATTTGATTACTACAAACAAATGCTTACAACTAATCGAGTAGACATTTTCGTCCTTGGTGAATTAGATGAATCAGAAACTGAAACTATTGTTAAAACGTTGCCTTTTAAACCTCGAGATTTTAAAATGATACCTATATTCTATGATCAAGCTATTAAAGAAGTTGTGACTAAAACAGAAACGCAAGCAGTGACTCAGGGTAAATTAAATCTGGCATATCAGTTACCAGTTTATTACAGAGAAAATGGGTACTATGCGGGTCTTATTTTCAATGGCGTTTTTGGCGGTTCACCACTAGCTAAGTTATTTGTAAATGTTCGTGAGAAAGCTAGTTTGGCTTATTATGCAAGTAGCTCGTTAGATACATTTAGAGGTATTTTAACTGTACAAACAGGCATTGAACCACAAAATAAAGATAAAGTTATCGAAATTGTTCAACAACAATTAGATGATATTATCGCAGGTGACATTAGTGATGAACTATTAAATAAAACAAAAATGACAATGATTAACCAATATCAAAGTAGTCTTGACTCACAAATGGCGTTAATTAATCAATCGATGATTGATCAATTAACAAGCACAGAAGTTAGTGCAACAGAGTGGATAGACGGCATTAATAGCGTGGATAAAGCTGCCGTTCAAGCTATCGCTCGTAATGTTAAATTACAAGCAATCTTCTTTTTGAATGGGGAAATTAATTAATGAAAACATTAGAATACCCGCAGTTTGACGAAATATTATATACAGAAACTTTGGAAAATGGCTTGAAAGTAAATATATTACCTCGTAAAGGTTTTCATAAAACTTATGGTATATTCACAACAAATTATGGCTCAGTTGATAGTGTATTTGTACCAATTGGTGAAGAAGATGTTGTTCATGTACCGGATGGTATCGCCCATTTTTTAGAACATAAAATGTTTGAAAAAGCAGATCATGATGCGTTTGATTTATTTGGAGAATATGGTGCTAGTGCAAATGCTTTCACAAGCTTTACACGAACGAGCTACTTATTTTCAAGCTCTAATCATGTTCCTGAAAACATTGAAACATTACTAGATTTTGTGCAAGATCCGTATTTTACACCTGAAACAGTTGAAAAAGAAAAGGGAATTATTGGACAGGAAATTCAAATGTATGACGACGATCCTAATTGGCGTTTATACTTTGGTATTTTAGGTAACCTTTACCCAAATCACCCGGTTAGCAGTGATATCGCTGGAACAATTGAATCAATCGATAAAATTACGGCAGATGATTTATATAAGTGCTATGAAACATTTTATCATCCAAGTAATATGAATTTATTTATTGTAGGAAATGTTGATCCAGAAGAAACTTTAGATTTAATTAAAAATAATCAAAATCATAAAAAGTTTCCAGAAGCAGCAGAAACAATTAAACGATTAATTCCAGAAACTCAAGTAGACGGTTCAGACATCATGCCATATCGTGCAACTGAGATGGCCATTCAACGTGCTAAAACAATTGTTGGTATAAAAGGATTAGATAATGTTCCAGAAGGCCGTAACGGCTTGAAATACAAAGAGACAATCCATATGCTTCTTTATCTTTTGTTTGGTGACACGGCCCCTCAATATATGAAATTATATGATGAAGGGACGTTAGATGATTCCTTTGGCTATGAATTTGAAATTGAACGTGGCTTCCATTTTGCAAGTATTAGTGGTGATACTGATGACCCTCAAAAGTTATCGGATGCCATTATTCATATTTTAGAGAATGCGTCAGAGTACCTTTCAGGGGCTGAGGCCCAGTTTGAATTGGCTAAACGTGAAATGTTAGGTCAATCCATTCAATCGATGAACTCACTTGAGAGCATTGCAAATCAGTATGATGGTGATTTGTTTGATGATGCCACTGTTTTTGATAGGGCACCAATTATTGAAAATATGACATTAGATCAAGTTCGCCAAGGAGCTAAAGATTTTATTCGTTCTGAAGCAATTAGTGTCTACCAAATTATGGCTAAAGAGGATGATTAAATGAGTTGGGCAGTTATCTTTGGAGCGTCTGGTGATATTGGTCAAATGATTGCAAGACAATTGGCAGATATTGGTTGGTCGCTAACAATGCATTATTATCAAAATGATGAAGCAATTATGGGATTAACACAAGAGTTGAGGGGAAAATATCCAAAACAAGATTTTTTGCCGTTACAATTTGATATGACAGCGACTAATGTTGATCCAGTGATATCCCAACTATTTGCCGTAGATGCTGTAATATTTGCTGAAGGAACAACTTCTTACCATTTATTCAATGAAGCCCCAATGTCTGATTTAGATAAAATGATGAAGATGCAAGTTCAAACACCATTGGCATTAATTCAGAAATTGGAACCAAAGTTAGCCCAAAATCATTTTGGCCGAATTATATTTATTGGGTCAATTTATGGAGGCGTTGGTAGCCCAATGGAAGTACTGTACAGTACTGTAAAAGGTGCGTTATCGTCCTTTGCCAATGCTTATAGTAAAGAAGTTGCCTCGTTAGGTATTACGGTTAACGTGGTGGCACCAGGCGCAGTTGATACAAAAATGAATCAACAATTTTCGAAAGATGCAAAGAAAGATATCTCAAGTGAAATTCCAATGGGACGTTTCGCACATCCCGAAGAAATTGGATTTTGGGTAAAACAATTATTAGCCAAAGAGGCAGGGTACCTCACCGGTCAAACGATTTATGTTTCAGGCGGATGGTTGAAATAAAATAATAAAATTTTAACAAATTGGACATGACGATTATGTTATACTGATTGTTAGAAGATTAACTATTAAACTAAGTGGAGAATTAGACATGAGTGAAATTGGAAAAACATTACAAGAAGCGAGAATAAATAAAGGATATACGTTAGATGATTTACAACAAATGACGAAAATTCAAAAACGTTATTTGATTGCAATTGAAGATGAAAAATTTTCTGATTTACCAGGAGATTTTTACGTTCGAGCATTTGTTAAACAATATGCAGAGACGGTTGATTTGGATGGGGATAAATTATTAAAAGAATTCAATGAAACACTTCCAGATACACAAGAAACAGTCGTTGCAAAGGAACAAGTATCACGTTCTGAAAAGTCTGCTAAACTACCAAAAGACGGTAATTTTGATAAGTTTATGTCGTACTTGCCAACAATTATTATTGTTGTGATTGTCTTAGGGATTTTGGGTACAATTTATGGTGTGACATTGAATAGTAAAGATACAGATACTCAAATTGAAAGTTCAAGTTCTAAAGTATCTGTTTCAACTGACTCAAAAACTAAAACTTCTAGTTCTGAATCAGTAAAGGCTAGTTCTTCATCTGATAAGAAAACGCAAAAATTAACATATGTTTCAGATGCGGGAACAAACACTGTTTACACAATGGAAAATGCACCAACAACTTCTAAAGTTAAATTAGTAGCTTCTGGTAGTGCTGCTTGGAGCTCAATTACGGCTGATGGCACACAACTATGGCAAGCAACACTTGTCTCAGATGCAACGGATACTGTTACAATCCCAGCCGGTACAAAGTCATTTGTCTTTAGCTTTGGTAATGCACCAGCTATGAGTATCACGATTAACGGTAAAAAATTTAATTTTATGAAAACAAATGCAACTCTACAAGTTAGAACAGTTACTGTAAATATTAAATAAGCCAGAATTGTCAACAACGGATACTATGTTGTTGGCAATTTTTGAAAAAGGGGATCATTATGAATTTACCAAATAAATTAACGGTTGTGCGGATTATTTTAATTCCAATCTTCATGCTTGTATTGTTATTACCAATTGATTGGGGAATGGTTACTTGGGTTGGTACACAGATTCAGGTGACACATCTAATTGGTGCAATTATTTTTGCAGCTGCCTCATTAACAGATTTTTTAGATGGTCAAATTGCACGTCGCCAACATTTAGTTTCTAATTTTGGCAAATTTGCAGACCCATTGGCAGATAAAATGCTTGTAATGACTGCATTTGTTATCCTTGTTTCATTTAACCAAGTACCTGCATGGGTAGCTGCAATTATTGTTTGTCGCGAACTTGCGGTAACAGGATTACGATTGATTATTGTTGAAAATGATGGGGAAGTTATGGCTGCAGCTATGCCAGGCAAAATTAAGACAACAACCCAAATGATAGCTATTATTTTATTGTTTTTAAATAATGTGTTATTTGCAGCAATTAATGTACCTATGGCTGCCATTTTTCTTTATATTTGTTTATTCTTTACTGTTTATTCAGGTATTGATTACTTTGTTCAAAATAGAGCTATTTTCTCAGATTCATTTGAAAAATAAAAATATTTAGACTAAAACATTTAACCGTTTTAGTCTTTTTTAATTAAATTAGGAGGCAACATCATGCATGCAGAAATAATTGCGGTTGGTACAGAAATATTATTAGGACAAATTGTAAATACGAACAGTGCTTTCTTAGCTGAAAAATTAGCTGATTTAGGTGTAAATGTATTTTATCAGACAGTTGTAGGGGATAATGAAGAACGAATGTTAGAGGCAATTGAACTGGCTTCAAAACGAAATGATTTGGTTATCCTTTCTGGTGGCTTAGGACCAACAGAAGACGATTTAACGAAGCAGATGGTCGCCAAATTTTTAAATGAGAAGTTAGTTGAAAATAAGGACGCCATGTTAAAAATAGAAGATCATTTTACACAAACGGGTCGTCAAATGACTGAAAACAACAAATTACAAGCTTTGTATATAGAAGGATCAAAACCAATTAAAAATCATGCTGGAATGGCTGTTGGTGATTTTTACAAAGGTGATTCGTGTGATTTCTTATTATTACCTGGACCACCTAAGGAATTGAAAACAATGTTTAATAAGGAAGTTGAACAGCTATTAAAAGAAGAATATAACTTAAATAGTCATCTTGAATCAAAAGTTTTACGTTTTTATGGCATTGGTGAATCTAAATTGGTGACTGAATTAAAAGAGATAATTGATTCACAAACTAATCCTACTATTGCACCATACGCCAAGACAAATGAGGTCACTTTGCGAATTACGGCAAGTCCTACAGACAAAAAATCAGCTGTAGAATTAATTAACGAAATGGAGATTTATGTACTTTCCAAAGTTGGTGATTATTTCTATGGCTATGGGGATGACAATTCGTTACAAAATATTGTTGTAACTAAATTAATTGAAAAAAACTTATCTATTTCTGCAGCCGAAAGTTTAACAGCTGGATTATTTCAAAGTACATTAGCAGAAATACCAGGTGTCTCAAAAATTTATGATGGTGGATTTATAACATATGCTAATACAGCCAAATCTGATATTTTAGGTATTTCGACTGAAGATATTAAAAAATATGGTGTTGTTAGTGAAGAAACCGCTAAACAAATGGCCCAACAAACACAAAATAAAATGAAAACAAATATTGCTATTTCATTTACTGGTGTTGCAGGTCCAGATGAGCTTGAAAATCAGAAAGCTGGAACGGTTTGGATTGGATTAGCAATTAAAAATAGTCCCGTTATTGCAAAACAATTTCATTTTGCTGGAAATAGAGAAACAATTAGACAAAGAAGTGTTCTAAGTGGACTTAAATGGATATTTGATGAAATTAATGAGTAAATAATTAAATTTGGCAATGGATTGTTGTTGACAGCGGGGGGCAATTAACCGTAAAATACTAAAGTGTATATGAACAAAATAAAAAACATCTAAAAATTTATGATTAGTTAAATTAATCATTATTTGATGATGCGGAGGTGGACTTTTATGGGATCTATAACAACCGTATTAATCCTCGCTATCATCGCTATTATTGCTTTAGTTGTTGGAATTTTTATTGGAATTGCATATAGAAAGTCAAATTTCGAAAAAACACTTGATGTCGCAACGCATACGGCTGAAGGTATTTTAAAAAGTGCAAAGAAAGATGCTGAGACTCAGAAAAAAGAGGCTGTTTTAGAGGCTAAAGAAGAAAGTCAAAGTTATCGTGATAAAATAGACAATGAGTTAAAGGAACGACGTTCAGAAATTCAAAAGCAAGAAAATCGAGTAATTCAACGTGAAGAAACTTTAGATCGTAAAGATGGCGCACTAGATAAACGAGAACAAACGCTTGAGAACAAAGAGAAAAAAGTAACGTCTGACCAAAAACTTGTTGACACAAAACAACAAGAAGCTACTTCACTGATTCAGGAACAACAAGAAGAACTTGAAAGAGTTGCTTCTCTAACACAAACACAAGCACAGACTATTATTATGGACGATACGAAAGAATCATTAAGTCATGAACGAGCTGTTATGATTAAGGAAAGTGATAAGCAAGCTAAATCAGAAGCTGATCGTAATGCTAAAGATTTAGTTGCTCAAGCTATTCAAAGAAGTGCAGCTGACATGGTATCTGAAACAACTGTTTCATTAGTTACCTTGCCAAATGATGAAATGAAAGGCCGTATTATTGGCCGCGAAGGACGTAACATTCGAACATTAGAGACCTTAACAGGGATTGATTTAATTATCGATGATACGCCAGAAGCAGTCGTTTTAAGTGGGTTTGATCCAATTCGTCGTGAAATTGCCAAAATGACTCTTGAAAAATTAATTCAAGATGGTCGGATTCATCCGGCACGAATCGAAGAAATGGTTGAAAAATCACGTAAAGAAATGGATGAAAAAATTCGTGAATTAGGTGAACAAACAACCTTTGATCTCGGACTTCATACAATTCATCCTGATTTAATTAAAACAATTGGTCGATTAAATTATCGTACAAGTTATGGTCAGAATGTGTTAAGCCATTCTATTGAAGTTGCCAAAATAGCAGGTGTGTTAGCCGCTGAATTGGGTGAAGATGTTACATTAGCAAAACGCGCAGGATTGTTACATGATATTGGTAAAGCAGTTGATCATGAAGTTGATGGTTCACATGTGGAAATTGGCCTTGAATTAGCTAAGAAGTATAAAGAAAATGATGTTGTCATCAACACTATAGCTTCACATCATGGTGATGTTGAAGCTAAATATACTATTGCTATTCTTGTTGCAGCGGCAGATGCTGTTTCAGCTGCAAGACCAGGCGCACGAAGTGAATCGTTAGAAAATTATATTCATAGACTTGAAAAACTTGAAGATATTACACATGAATTTAAAGGTGTACAGAAAAGTTATGCAATTCAAGCTGGTCGTGAAGTACGTGTTATTGTCACGCCAAATGAAGTTAATGATATTCAAGCAACTGTCTTAGCTCGAGATATTAAAAACAGAATTGAAGATGAACTCGAATACCCAGGACATATTAAAGTGACTGTCGTTCGAGAAACAAGAGCAATTGAGTATGCTAAATAAAAAAATGATGATTTAAGATTAATTTCTTAAATCATCATTTTTTGTCTATTAAAAAGAAAAAATGTTAAACTAGTTTTATATATAAGAAAAGAGGACAACCATGCGTTTATTATTTGTCGGAGATGTCGTTGGCGATTCAGGTCAACAAATGATTAAAGAGTATTTACCAAAATTAAAAAGAAAATTTCATCCACAGGCTACCATTGTAAATGGTGAAAATGCAACGAAGGGTAGAGGTATTAATGAATCTGTCTATAAAGCATTCCTTCAAACAGGTGCTGATGTTGTAACCATGGGTAACCATACTTGGGATAATAGAGATATTCAAGATTTTATTGGTGGTGCAAAAAAATTAATTAGACCAGCTAACTTCTCAGCAAACCAAGTACCTGGGATTGGACATACAATTATTAATATTAATCAGCAAAAATTAGCTGTGATTGATTTGCAAGGACGTGTTTTTATGTCTCCTTCAGATGATCCGTTTGCAGTTGTTCAAGATATTTTAGAAGAAGTCAAAAAAGAGACTGATTTCATTTTTATTGATTTTCATGCTGAAACAACGAGTGAAAAAGAAGCTATAGCATGGTTCTTAGATGGTCAAGTATCTGCGGTAGTAGGTACGCATACACATGTGCCTACTAATGATGCGCGTATTTTACCTAAAGGAACTGCCTTTATGTCAGATGTTGGTATGACAGGACCATACGATGGTATCTTAGGAATGAAACGTGAAAATGTAATTGGTCGCTTTTTATCGCAAATGCCAACACGATTTGAAGTGGATGAAACAGGTCGTAAAACGTTATCTGCTTGTGTGATAGATATTGATGACAAAACGGGACATGCTAAAAAGATATTCCCTGTATTAATTAATGATGACCATCCTTTTATGGATTAATTTAGAGATAGGAGGGCATCTCGACTATGCCGCAAAAAACAAAACTAACGCCAATGATGATACAATATTTTGACATTAAAGCACAGTATCCTGATGCTTTTTTGTTTTATCGTCTTGGTGATTTTTATGAACTATTTTATGATGATGCTGTTAAAGGGTCGCAATTACTCGAATTAACGTTAACAACACGTAATAAAAAAGCTGATGATCCTATTCCAATGTGTGGCGTACCGCATCATGCTGCTCAAAATTATATCGATATTTTAGTTGAAAAAGGATACAAAGTCGCAATATGTGAACAAGTTGAAGATCCTAAATTAGCTCAAGGTATGGTTAAACGTGAAGTTATTCAGCTAGTAACACCAGGAACAACGATGGATAACGGTGCGAAGGAGTCTAAAGAAAATAATTATTTAACAGCTATTATAGAAGACAACAATAGTTTTGGATTTGCTTATGTTGATTTATCAACAGGTGAATTAAAAACGAGTCGCTTAGATAATTTAGATAATTTAATTAATGAAATAATGAGTTTGAGAACTAAAGAAATTGTGATTAATGATAGTTTGTCTGATGAAACAATCGAAACATTAGAAAAATTAAATATTATGCTTTCTAAACAAGAAATTGTTGAAAATCATGCTGAATCAAGTTATGCGATTCAAGATTTAACAGATTCACTAGAAATCTCGGTTGTAACTGACTTGTTAACGTATCTTTCAGTTACGCAAAAACGAAGTTTAGATCATTTACAAAAAGCAGTTCATTATGAGCCTGATTTTTTCTTGAAAATGGATCATTATTCAAAATATAATTTAGAATTAATGCAAAATATTCGAACGGGCAAGAAGCAAGGTACTTTATTGTGGTTATTAGATGACACAAAAACAGCTATGGGTGGTCGTTTACTTAAACAGTGGATTGATAGACCGCTTATTAACTATGCTGAAATTTTAGACCGTCAAAATAAGGTTGATTTATTGATTAACCATTATTTTGAAAGAAGTACGTTACAAGAAGAGTTAGTTAAAGTTTATGATTTAGAAAGATTGGCAGGACGTGTCGCTTTTGGTAGCGTAAATGGGCGAGATTTAGTTCAACTTAAATTATCGCTTAAACAAGTTCCTAAAATTAAATATGTTTTAGACGAAATTGACGATGGTACTTTTTCTGATGTTATCAATAAATTAGATCCAGTCGATGATATTTCTAATTTAATAGAACGTGCCATTGTTGATGAACCACCTTTATCAGTGACTGATGGTCACCTATTTAAACCGGGGTATAATGATAAATTAGATATTTATCAAGATGCAATGAAAAATGGTAAACAATGGTTAGCTGAAATGGAAGCCAAAGAAAGAAATCTAACGGGGATTAAAAATCTTAAAATTGGATTTAACCGTGTTTTTGGTTATTTTATCGAAGTGACAAAATCTAATATTATTAATGTTCCAAAAGACCGTTATGAACGAAAACAGACGTTGACTAATGCTGAACGTTATATCACACCTGAACTGAAAGAACGTGAAAGTATTATTTTAGGTGCTGAGAGTAAAGCGATGGATTTAGAATATAAATTGTTTGTCGAAATTAGAGATATTGTTAAAAAATCAATTGAACGATTACAGATATTAGCTCAAGGAATTGCCACGTTAGACGTCTTACAAAGTTTCGCGGTTGTTAGTGAAGACTCACATTTTGTAAAACCACAATTATTAAAAGAAGGTCATCAATTGGATATCACAGCTGGTTGGCATCCTGTAGTTGAAAAAGTGATGGGAAAACAAAGCTATATACCAAATGATGTTAGAATGCCTGAAACACTTGATATTTTATTGATTACAGGACCTAATATGTCAGGTAAAAGTACGTATATGCGTCAATTAGCATTAACGGTTGTGATGGCTCAAATCGGTTGTTTCGTACCTGCAGAGGCGGCTAAAATGCCAATATTTGACCAAATATTTACTCGGATTGGTGCAGCAGATGATTTAATTTCAGGTCAAAGTACGTTTATGGTTGAAATGAAAGAAGCTAATCAAGCCTTAGAAAATGCGACTGAGAATAGTTTAATCTTATTTGATGAACTTGGTAGGGGAACGGCAACTTATGATGGTATGGCACTCGCACAAGCGATTATCGAGTATGTGGATAAACATGTACATGCCAAAACACTTTTTTCGACACATTATCACGAATTAACGATACTTGAAGAAACCGTTAGTTCTTTAAAAAATGTCCATGTAGGTGCTATTGAAGAAAATGGTGAATTAATTTTCTTACATAAAATTCAAGAAGGACCTGCAGATAAATCTTATGGGATTCATGTTGCTAAATTGGCGGGAATGCCAGCAGAATTGTTAAGCCGTGCAACATTAATTTTAGATGATTTAGAGCTAAAAAATAAACAATCAGATAGTAAAAAAGAATTACCAACAACCATCAATGAAGATGATACGCAGTTATCTTTATTTGTTAACGAAAACTTGTCAAAGGACCAGTTAGCAGTTGTGGATGAACTTAAAGCACTTAACTTGATGAACATGACGCCAAGAGATATTATGAACGTCTTATATGACTGGCAAGAAAAATTGAACGGATAGAACTGAAGGTGAATGAATGACAAAAATAATTGAACTGCCCACAATTTTAGCGGATCAAATAGCTGCTGGTGAAGTAGTTGAAAGACCTGCATCTGTTGTAAAAGAATTAGTTGAAAATGCGATTGATGCGCATGGCACACAAGTTGATGTAGTCGTTGAGGAAGCTGGGCTTAAATTAATTCAAGTCATTGATAATGGAGATGGCATTGAGGCATCCCAACTGCAGAATGCTTTTAAACGTCATGCCACAAGTAAGATTACTTCAAGAGAAGATTTATTTAAAATCAGTACGCTAGGATTTCGTGGCGAAGCTTTACCAAGTATTGCATCAGTTGCTAAAGTGACTTTGAATACAGCTATTGAAGGGCAACCTGGGGCTGTTATTGCTGTTAACGGTGGTGAGATAGTAGATGAAAAATCATCTGCTAGTCGTAAAGGAACAGAAATAACAGTCTCTGACTTATTTTACAATACGCCTGCACGTTTAAAATATGTAAAGTCTTTGCAAACTGAAATGTCAATTATTAGCGACATGATGAACCGATTAGCAATGAGCCATACAAATATTTCATTTTCTTTAACACATGATGGTAAAGAAGTCTTGAAAACAACTGGAAACGGCCAACTGAAACAAACTATTTCAGCTATCTATGGGGTCAAAAGTGCACGCCAAATGCTTGAATTTAAGGGTCATGATTTAGATTTTAAGATTAGCGGTTATACATCACTGCCAGAATTAACGCGTGCTGGCCGACAGTTTATATCTATTTTAATTAATGGACGTTACGTTAAAAATGTTAATTTAAATAAAGCAATCATTAAAGGATATGGATCAAAATTAATGGTTGGACGCTATCCGATTACAATTTTGAATATTCAATTAGATCCCATGCTAGTTGATGTGAATGTTCATCCAACTAAGCAGGAAGTAAGATTGAGTAAAGAACCAGAATTAACTGAACTTATAAAAAAGATTATCTATGAACGTATTGCTGAAGAAAATTTAATTCCGGAAGCATTAGAGAATTTAAGTTCTAAGAAACGTGAAAAAATAGATACGGATCAATTACAATTTGATTTGAATGAAGCCTCAAGTAAATATCAAGCTAAGCCTAAATTCTCATCAGTACAAACGGATGCAGTAACAAGTGGTGAACCTAAGATTACAATTGGCGAAAATTTAAATCATTTATCAAGGAATATTGAACCAATCTCAATTCAAGTTGCTGAACAATTGGATTCGAAACGAGTTAGCACATTTGAGACACAATATGCTAATGAAATTAATGTGGCACCATTTTCTATTGTTACGCCGGATGAAACAGGCGATGTACAGAAAGAGAATGATGAAGAAATAGCTACCACGAAAAAGAGTGAACAAAGGTTTCCTGATTTAAAATATATTGGCCAAATGCATGGAACCTATTTATTTACAGAATCGGAAGACGGGTTATATATATTAGACCAACATGCTGCACAAGAACGTATTAATTATGAGTTTTATCGTAAGCAAATTGGTGACGTTTCTAGTGACTTGCAAAATCTATTGGTACCGATTGTTCTAGAATATACAGTAAGTGAAGCTATAATTATTACTGAACATACCGATATATTGGAAAAAATCGGACTCATCCTTGAACCATTTGGACAAAATAGTTTCATTATTAGACAGCATCCAACCTGGTTTAAAGAAGGGCAAGAAGAAAGTACGATTCGAGAAATGATTGATTACTTACTCACAGATGGGAAAATAGTGATTGCTGAATTTAGAGAAAAAGCGGCGATTATGATGAGTTGCAAGAGGGCAATCAAAGCAAATCACCACCTTGATGATCGACAAGCTAAGGCATTGATAAGTGAGCTAAAAAATGTTGAAAATCCATTTAATTGTCCACATGGACGACCAGTTTTAGTTCATTTTTCTAATCAAGACATGGAACATTTCTTTAAACGAATTCAAGATTCACATCAAACCGGTCACGAAGGTTAGGCTAAGAATCAATTGTTGCCAAATATTTGGTGATAATTGATTTTTTTGTAAGAAAAGCGATAACTGTATAAATAAGTGGTCTATGGTACACTATTAAAAGCAGATTCATGTAGATTAGGAAAAGTGGGAAAATAATATGTATGAGTATTTTATGGGCCAAATAACGGCTGTAACACCTTTTTATCTTGTTTTAGAAGTTAATGGAATAGGCTATCAAATTTTTGTTGCTAACCCATTTAGGTACCAAGAAGATTCAAAAAAAGTTGTTAAAATTTTTGTTTATCAGGCTATTCGTGAAAATGATATGACGTTATTTGGTTTTTACGATTTAGATGAAAAAAAATTATTTGAAAAATTATTGAATGTTTCAGGAATCGGTCCTAAGAGTGCGCTTGCTATTTTAGCCAATGATGATCATCGTGGTTTAGTTAATGCGATTAATACAGAAGATGTTAGTTATTTAATTAAATTTCCAGGTGTTGGTAAAAAAACAGCACAACAAATCGTGCTTGATTTAAAAGGTAAATTAGATGATATTGAAGGTCAAGCAACCACAATGCCAGGACAACAATCGCTTGATTTCATTCCGGCACAAGCATCACCATTTATGAAAGAAAGTCTTGAAGCTTTATCTGCTTTAGGATATTCTCAACGTGAGATTAAGGCTATTAGTAAGAATCTAGAATCATTCGAAGCAGACTCAACGGATGCTTATCTACGAGAAGGCTTAAAATTATTAATGAAAAAATAAAAGGAGGTTGATAAAATGACAGAACAACGGATTATTTCGAATGAACCGGAAGATAATCAGGAAGAATCCATTGAAAAGTCACTTCGTCCCCAATTTTTATCACAATACATTGGTCAAGATAAGGTTAAAAATGAATTAAGTGTGTATATCCAAGCTGCTAGACAACGTGAAGAGGCACTTGATCATGTATTGTTGTATGGGCCACCTGGGTTAGGTAAAACAACACTTGCAATGGTTATTGCAAATGAAATGCAAGTGCAAATTAAAACAACTAGTGGACCAGCAATTGAAAAATCTGGAGATCTTGTGGCACTTTTAAATGAATTACAACCTGGGGATGTCTTATTTATTGATGAAATTCATCGTTTACCCAAGATGGTTGAAGAAATGTTGTATTCAGCTATGGAAGATTTTTTTGTAGATATTGTTGTTGGCCAAGGCCCAACAGCACATCCCGTTCATTTTCCACTACCTCCATTCACATTGATTGGTGCAACAACACGGGCGGGCCTTCTATCAGCACCGTTACGAGATCGATTTGGGATT
The DNA here is from genome assembly GCF_056782075.1 of Dellaglioa sp. CoH-56-MRSF-12. The sequence continues at coordinate 43,598 of NZ_JBXAYD010000007.1, read as the reverse complement.
GTTGAACATATGGCCTATTATAATCAATCTGATTTGCAAGAAATTGTCATTCGATCAGCAGATATTTTCAATACAAAAATTGAAGAAAGTGGCGCTCATGAGTTAGCTCGACGCTCACGTGGAACACCACGAATTGCGAATCGCCTATTAAAAAGAGTTCGTGATTTTGCAGAAGTTTCTGACCAAAGTGAAATTAACCAAGCAACGGCTGATCATGCGTTAAATCTACTTGCCGTGGATAACCGTGGATTAGATGAGACAGATCGCAAACTTTTAGAGACTATGATTGATTTCTATCAAGGTGGTCCAGTTGGTTTGAGTACGTTAGCAGCCAATATAGGGGAAGAAACAGAGACCATTGCTGAAATGGTTGAACCTTATTTAATGCAAATTGGCTTTATAAAACGCACACCAAGAGGGCGAGTTGCAACAATGGAAGCTTATGAACATTTGAATCGACCTTATGACTTTAACGAGAATAAATAGAGAAGGATGACGATATTTTGACTAAACAACTAAGTACTGAAGATTTCGATTATGAATTGCCTCAAGAATTAATTGCGCAAACACCCTTAGAAGAACGTGATGCATCTCGGATGTTAATCTTGGATCATGAGACAGGTAAAATCAAGGATGATTATTTCTATAATGTAATTGACCAATTAAATGCTGGGGACGCTCTTGTAATGAACGATTCGCGGGTGATGCCTGCTAGAATTCATGGAATTAGACCTGATACTGGTGGCCACATCGAAGTGTTGCTATTGAACAATACTGATGGTGATAACTGGGAAACATTAGTAAAACCTGCTAAAAAAATGAAGGTTGGTTCTGTGATTAGTTTTGGTGATGGCCGCTTAACGGCAACGATCATTGAAGAGCTAGAACATGGTGGCCGCATGATTCGTTTTGAATATGAGGGTATATTTATGGAAATTCTGAATGAACTTGGCGAAATGCCGCTACCTCCTTATATTAAAGAAACGCTTGAAGATCAAGAAATGTACCAAACGGTTTATTCAAAGGAAGTTGGATCGGCAGCAGCACCTACAGCTGGTTTACATTTTACAAATGAATTATTAGAAAAGATTGAAGCTAAAGGTGTTCATCTTGTTTATTTAACGCTACATGTTGGATTAGGGACATTTAGACCTGTTAGTGAAACGAATATTGCAGACCATAAAATGCATAGTGAATTTTATCGTTTAACTGAGGATGCAGCTCAACAATTAAATGATGTTCGTAAATCAGGTGGTAAAATTATTGCGACAGGAACAACTACAATTCGGACACTTGAAACAATTGGCTCAAAATTTAAGGGCGCTATTCAAGCTGACAGTGGTTGGACGGAAATTTTCATTAAACCAGGATATGAATTTAAGGTTGTTGAAGGATTTATAACTAATTTTCATTTACCAAAATCAACATTAGTAATGTTGGTTGCAGCATTTACAGGAAGAGAAAATATTTTAAACGCATATAAACATGCAGTTGATTCTAAATATCGATTCTTTAGCTTCGGCGATGCAATGTATATTAAATAGGATGGAGAATTAATAATGGTAGAGCCCGCAATTAAGTATCGGTTAATCAAAAAAGACAAACGGACAGGTGCCAGACTTGGTGAAATTATTACACCTCACGGAACTTTCCCAACGCCAATGTTTATGCCCGTAGGTACACTAGCATCTGTTAAATCAATGGCACCTGAAGAATTAGACGAACTTGGTGCTAATATTATCTTATCAAACACCTATCATTTATGGTTACGCCCCGGTGAAGATGTCGTACAAGAAGCTGGTGGGTTACATAAATTTATGAATTGGGATAAAGGTATTTTGACTGATTCGGGTGGCTTTCAAGTATTTTCATTAGCAAAGATGCGTGATATTACTGAGGAAGGCGTCAAATTTAGAAGTCATCTAAATGGAGAAAAATTATTCTTATCACCAGAAAAAGCGATCCACATAGAAAATGCTTTAGGTGCGGATATTATGATGAGTTTTGATGAATGTCCACCATTTTCTGAAAGTTATGACTATATTAGCAAATCAGTTGATCGGACAAGCCGCTGGGCTGAAAGAGGACTTGAAGCTCATTTGAATCCGAAAGAACAGGCTTTATTTGGAATTGTTCAAGGTGGCGGTCATCGAAATTTGAGAGAACGAAGTGCGCGTGATTTAGTTTCAATGGACTTTCCTGGTTATTCAATAGGTGGGTTATCGGTAGGGGAATCAAAAGCTGAAATGAACCGCGTTTTAGATTTCACAACGCCATTGTTACCAGAAGACAAGCCACGGTATCTAATGGGTGTTGGTTCAGCTGACGCCTTGATTGATGGGGTGTTACGTGGAATTGATATGTTTGATTGCGTGTTACCAACACGTATTGCTAGAAATGGGACAACAATGACTTCAATGGGCCGTGTTGTTGTAAAAAATGCGAAATATGAACGAGACTTTAGACCATTAGATGAAAACTGTGATTGTTATACATGTAAGAATTATACGCGTGCTTATTTACGTCATCTGATTAAAGCAGATGAAACATTTGGTATTCGTTTAACTAGTTATCATAATTTGTATTTTTTAACACATTTAATGGCTGATGTTCGTCAAGCTATTATGGATGACAACTTATTAGAATTTCGTGAAGCATTTTTTGAACAATATGGATTTTATGATAAAAATCCTAAGAATTTTTAAATTTTTTTGAATAACTGTGGTGTTCAGTCAATAAGTTTGATACCCTTGTGTAGTAAGAAAAAAGAAATAGAGGTGACTTATTAATGCAATATAGTAGTATTTTAATGATTGTGGCTTTATTCGTCTTGATGTATTTCATGATGATTCGTCCACAAAAAAAACAACAACAAAAACAACAAGATATGATGAACCAATTAAAACCTGGGGATGCAGTAGTAACTATTGGTCGTTTACACGGCGTTATTGATAGTTTTGATGAAGAGGCAAAAACTGTTACACTTGATTGTGACGGTATTTTCTTAACATTTGAACGCTCAGCAATCGCACGTGTCCTTCCTGCCGCAGTTAAAGTAGAACCTGCAGCTGCAGTTAAGGAAGAAACAACTACTGATGCAGTTATTGAAACAAAAACTGAAGAAGATAAATTCTCTTCTGACGAAAAATAATTATTTTCAAGTATTAACTTTGTGCTAATCAGAGTTAATACTTTTTTTATTGTCTAGTTTAAGACCAACTTTCTTGTTTATTTTACTAATAAAATGTAAACTTATACTATTGATTTTACTAATAAAGAGGACTGAAACCTCAAAAATGAGAGTGGTGTGGAATAATGGAAACTCAACAAAAGGCCTTATTTATTATCTTTGGTGGAACCGGAGATTTAGCAAAGCGAAAATTGTATCCATCTCTTTTCAAACTATTTGAAAAAGGATTTTTAGATGCCAACTTTGCTGTAATTGGGACTGCAAGACGTCCTTGGACAGATGATTTTTATCAAAACGTTGTTACTGAATCTTTAGTTAATGTTAGCGATGATGCTAATAAAATTGCTGATTTCGTATCACATTTTTATTATCAATCACATGATGTGACTGATGTTGCACATTATATAACTTTAAAAAAATTAGCAGATAAACTTGATGAAAAATACCAAATTGAAGGTAACCGTATGTTCTACTTAGCAATGTCACCTCAATTTTTTGGTACGATTGCGACTCATTTAGGGTCACAAAAGTTAGTAACTAAAAATGGATTCAACCGTTTAATTATTGAAAAACCTTTTGGACGCAATTTTGAAAGTGCTAAAAAGTTAAATGATGAAATTACAAATACTTTTGATGAAGATCAAATATTTAGAATTGATCATTACCTAGGTAAGGAAATGATTCAAAATATTCCAGCAATTCGTTTTGGTAATATTATTACGCAAACATTGTGGAATAATAAGTATATAGATAATATTCAATTAACGTTGAGTGAGTCATTAGGTGTTGAAGAACGTGGCGGGTACTATGAAACGAGTGGCGCTATGCGTGATATGTTCCAAAATCACATTATGCAAGTTGTTTCATTATTAACAATGGACATGCCAAAAGAATTTGTTGCATCAGAAATTCGTAAAGAAAAATTAAAGGCTTTAAAAGCAATCCGTATCTTAAAACCTGATGAAGTTAATAAAAACTTTGTTCGTGGACAATATGGTGCAAATGAGGCAGGAACCGAAAAGGCTTATCGTGAGGAAAAACAGATTTCACCTGATTCAATGATTGAAACATTTATTGCTGGTCGTTTAATGATTGACAATGATCGTTGGGCTGGTGTGCCAGTTTATGTTCGCAGTGGTAAACGTCTTGTCGAGAAAAATACTGAAATCAATATTGTTTTTAAAAATGTTGAAAAAAATATTTTTGGAACAAGTGCTGAACATGAACATTTAGGTAAAGATGTATTAACAATTACAGTTGAACCTGATGAACGATTTAGATTGACGATTAATACTAAAGAAATTGGGCAAGGCTTTAACACGAATAAAACGAATTTAGATTATGTTAATTCACCTGAAACAAAAGCTAAAACACCAGAAGCATACGAAAAGTTAATTTTGGATGCGTTAGATGGAAATGCAATTAATTTTGCTCATTGGAATGAAGTTGCTAAGGCATGGAATGTAGCCGATGTGATTTTAGAGACATGGCATAACGATAATGATGATAAAACGTTATTCCCTAACTATTTAAGTGGATCGATGGGTCCAACGGCTTCAGATAAATTATTAACGGATGATGGTAATTACTGGATATACGATCCTAAAAAGTAAAAAACGTTAATCCTTCGGTATTAATTGAAGTAACTCTTGCATGATAATTTTAATTATTTAGGGAAATATTATTTTAATAGACAAAATATCAGAAGTATTATAGTACGAAAGCGATTATAAAAGTATAAATTTATAAGGAGAGTAATGATGAATAAAATTATTATAGATGAAGATTTTTGGAACATCTTTCCAGATGCACAAATTAATATTATGCTTTTAAAAGATATAGATAATCATCCTAAAGAAAATCAAACCGATTTTTATGATAACATGCTTGAACAAGCTGGGGATAAAGCTCAAAAATATTTAACAAATGAATCATTCAAAGACAATTTAGTCGTGGCTAATTGGCGTGAAGCATACCAAAATTTTAAGAAGAAAAAAGGTGCTCGTTCATCAATTGAAGCTTTACTTAAACGAGTTGATCAGGGTAAAGGTGTGGGTTCAATAAATCCGCTTGTTGACCTGTACAATAGTATTTCATTAGAGTATGGTGTACCTGTTGGTGGTGAAGATACAGATGCTATCAAAGGAGATCTTCATTTAGGTGTTGCTAAAGGTGGAGAAGCTTTTTATCCTTTAGGTGATGATAAAAATGAACCAGCTCTGCTTGGTGAAGTTTTATATTATGATGATGATGGAGCAGTTTGCAGATGCTTAAATTGGCGAGATGGTAAAAGAACAATGTTAACAGATGATACAAAAAATGCTGTTATGGTAATGGAATCTGTCAATAAAGAACAGAATGAAATTATTGATGAGGCAATGTTACAATTACAAAAGTCTATTAAAGATAATCTTAATGTAGAAGGTAAAATTTTTAAATTAAATAAGGATAATTCTGTTATAGGTGAATAATATGAAGTACCTCATAATTGTTAAACATAAGTTTAACGATAATGAGGTATTTTTATATCTTAATGGACAATAAAGAGCAATTAATTTGAAAAGGAACGTGCGTTCGTGTAAAATTGCATGAAAAGGATGTGGGACTAATGGCTGAATTAAATGGTATTACAATAGACGATAATTTATTAAAAAGAAAAATTATCCATGTCGATATGGATGCTTTTTATGCGTCAATTGAAGAGCGTGAACATCCTGAATTTATTGGACAACCATTAGTTATTGCCCAGGATCCTAGAAAAAATGGTGGTCGTGGTGTTGTTGCTACAGCAAATTATGAGGCAAGAAAATTAGGTATCCATTCTGCTATGGCAGCCCAAGAAGCTTATGAAATTTGTCCTAAAGCTATTTTTAAATCGCCTGATTTCACACTATATAAAGAAGTTTCAAGACAGCTTCATGAAATATTTCATGAATATACAGAAATGATTGAGCCAATTGCATTTGATGAAGCCTATCTTGATATTACACAGAATAAAAAAGAAATTAAAAGTGCTATTCAAGCAGCGCACATGATTCAAAGAGAAATCTATCAAAAATTACATTTAACCTGTTCAACGGGTGTTTCTTATAATAAATTTTTAGCAAAACTAGCGTCCGATTACAATAAACCAGCTGGAATGACATTAATTCTGCCAGAAGATGTCATTCCTTTTTTATCTGAATTGCCAATTGGTAAATTTAGAGGCGTTGGAAAAAAAACAGAACCAAAAATGATTAATCAAGGTATCCTTACTGGAAAAGAATTATTAGAAAAATCTGAAGTTGAATTAATTCAACAATTTGGTAAATTAGGGTACTTCTTATATAAACGAGTACGAGGTGTTGATGATCGTCCAGTCGAGTGGCAAAGAGAGAGAAAATCGATTGGTAGCGAGCGAACATACGGGAAGTTATTGATGACAACGGATGAAGTTGAAACACAACTTAGGTATATTGCACATTTAGTTTCAGAAACGTTGAGTAAACAACAAAAACATGGGAAAACGTTAGTCATTAAAGTTCGCTATCAGGATTTTACGACGCTAACAAAAAGATTAACATTGGAAGAATTTATTCGTAATGATGCAGCAACTATTTATTTTTATGGACGACAGATTTTTGACGATATATTGGGTGCAGAAAAGGGAATTAGGTTACTTGGATTAACGATGACAAATTTAGCACCAATTGGTTTTGAAAATATGAAACTACCATTATTTGGGAAAAAAGACACAAAACAGCCTTTGTAATTGGCCTCAATAACCGTTATACTTAAGAGCAACTTTGGAAACGAAAGAAGACTAAACATGAAAATTACATGGCTTGGACAATCTAGTATTCAAATTGTTACTGACGATAAGTTGACGATCTTAATTGATCCATTCATTAAAGATAATCCGTTAGTTAAAACGACTATTGACGAATTAAATCCAGATTATATTTTAGTGACGCATGCACACTACGATCATGTGGGTGATACAATTGAGTTAGCAAAAAAATCAGGGGCTAAAGTCGTTACAATCAATGAACTAGCTAATTATTTTGAAGATGAGGGTTTAATTGTTGAGCCTTTAAATTTTGGTGGTCAGCTTAAATTACCTTTCGGTTCAGTAAAACTTATTCCCGCGTGGCATACTGCTGCCTTGGTAATTGATGGTACAGCGAGAACATTAGGTGTAGCTGCAGGGTTTGAATTGCATATTGATGGGAAAGTCTTGTATCATGCAGGAGATACGGCTTTATTTTCAGATATGAAGTTAGTTAATCATATGGAACCTGTTGATTTAGCATTTTTACCGATTGGTGATACTTATACAATGGGTTTAGAAGATGCTGCAATTGCAGCTGAATTTGTACAGGCAAAAAAGGTTGTTCCAATTCATTACAATACGTTTACCAAAATTGAACAAAATCCAGTTGAATTTGTTCAATTATTGAATGATGGTGTGGGGATTATTCCCGAGATTGATATTCCATTTGAGTTCTAAGAAGGAGTCATTTAAGTGAAAATTGAGTTAGAAATTTTAAAAAAAATTAAACAATTTGATACGATTATTATTCATCGTCATCAAAGTCCAGACCCTGATGCAATTGGATCTCAATCGGGGTTAGCAGCAATTATTCGTGCTAGTTTTCCTGACAAAAAGGTTTATCAAGTTGGTGCGCCCTCAGCTGGATTAGTATGGATTAGTGACCAAGATGAAATTTCTGATGAGACGTATAATAATGCACTCGTCATCGTGATTGATACGGCTAATCGTCCAAGAGTTGAAGATGATCGATATACAAGTGGTGCCTACCTAATTAAATTGGATCATCATCCCAATGAAGACGTTTATGGTGATTTAGTTTGGGTGAAAACAAATGCATCAAGTAGTTCTGAATTAGTTATGGATTTAGTTGATGGCGTTGGTGGAGAACTTGTAGTTACTGATGATGCGGCTAGGATGTTATACGCCGGAATTGTTGGCGATACAGGTCGATTCATGTATTCAGCAACAACTGCACATACGATGCAAGTGGTTGCTGAATTAATGACTTATCATTTTTCAACTACTAAAATAAACCAAAAAATGGACAATATTACCGCAGGTGTCGCTAAGTTATCAGGATATGTATATGATAATTTAGTTATTACAGAACATAAAGCAGCATATGTCATATTGACACATGACTATCTAGATTCAATAGAGTTGGGCGATGCTGGTTCATCTCAAATTGTACCTTTACCAGGTAAAATTATTGAAGTTCAATGTTGGGCAATTTTTGTGCAGCAAAAGGATGGTAGCTATCGCGTTCGATTACGATCAAAAGGTCCTGTAATCAATCAGTTAGCAAAAGAGCATGATGGTGGTGGACATCCCATGGCCAGTGGTGCAAGAGCTAAAGACCAAGCAGAGTACGAAGAAATAGTTAAATCACTTGATGATTTAGCTAAGACATATACGGGAGAATAAAATGCCAGAAAATTTTAAAAATTTTGGATTGAAATCGTATCTTTTAAAAGCGATTGAAGCAATTCATTTTAATGTACCAACAGAAGTTCAACAACGCTTAATACCAGTTGTTTTAAAGGGTAAAAGCGTTGTAGGTCAATCACAAACGGGTAGTGGTAAAACACATACTTTCCTATTACCAATCTTTAATCAACTTGATCCTTCAAATAATACGGTTCAAGCAGTTATTACGACACCAAGTCGTGAACTTGCTTACCAAATTTATGAAGCTGCTAAGCAATTGGCAGAATTTAGTCCCGAACCTATTCATATTCAAAATTATGTTGGTGGGACAGATAAACAGCGTCAAATCGATAAATTAAGTAGAAGACAACCACAAATTGTCATTGGGACACCTGGACGTATTGCTGATTTAATGAGCAGTAACGCTTTAGATATTCATAATGCATCAACTTTAGTTGTAGATGAAGCAGATATGACACTTGATTTAGGGTTTTTGAAAGAAACTGATCAAATTGCATCTGCATTACCTTCTGATCTTCAAATGATGGTGTTTTCAGCAACTATTCCACAAAAATTACAACCATTTTTAAAGAAATACATGAAGAACCCAGTAGTTGAAGAAATTGCAGCTAAATCAGTTATTAGTGATACGATTGAAAACTGGATTATTCCAACGAAGGGTCATGATCGTAATGAAGTTATTTATCAATTAATTACGATGGGACAACCATATATCGCACTTATTTTTGCAAATACAAAAACACGTGTTGATGAAATTGTTGAGTATTTACGTGGTAAGAATTTAAAAGTTGCTAAAATTCATGGTGATGTGCCAGCTCGTGAACGAAAACGTGTCATGAAAGAAGTTCAAAATTTAGATTTTCAATATGTTGTCGCAACTGATTTGGCAGCGCGTGGAATTGATATTGAGGGTGTTTCACATGTCATCAATGATGATATTCCAAATGATTTAGAATTCTTCATTCATCGTGTTGGACGTACTGGTCGTAACGGTTTGAGTGGTATTGCGATGACGTTATATGAACCAAATGAAGAAAATAAAATTGCTGAGTTAGAAGCAATGGGGATTAAATTTGCACCTAAAGATATTAAAAAAGGTGAAATCGTTGATTCTTATGATCGTAATCGCCGTGAAAATCGTAAACAAACCAAAGATCCTTTAGCTCCAGTAATCAAAGGAATGGTTAAAAAAGAGAAGAAAAAACGTAAACCTGGATATAAGAAAAAGATTCAAAAAGCAATTAAACGTAAAGATCAAATGGATCGTCGCGTTAACAGAAAACAAAATCGTAAAGAGTCGTAAGCTTAATTTGACAATTTGAGTCGATTTCAATATAATTTTTATTAGAAACAGGGATAAATTTAAATAGCCTAACAGAAACATTTCATTTGCTGAGAGAAATGATTATTTAAAAAAGCTGCCTTGTGTTAAGTATTAATAGAATGACGTCCACTCAACGTTATCGAGTTTAAGAGGTAAACGACTAAAACATCGTTGCAAGTAAGGTGGTACCGCGCTATAAGCGTCCTTACTCGCAGCGGTGTTTTTTGCTTAAAAATAGAAGGGAAGTCACACTTATGAAAAAAATGACAAGTACTGAAATACGCCAAATGTATTTAGATTTCTTTAAAGAAAAAGGCCATACAATTGAACCTAGTGCCTCATTACTACCTGTGGATGATCCCACATTACTGTGGATTAATTCCGGTGTTGCAACTTTAAAAAAATATTTTGATGGATCAGTTGTACCAGAAAATCCTAGAATTACGAATGCCCAAAAAAGTATTCGTACGAATGATATCGAGAATGTTGGTAAGACAGCACGTCATCATACGTTATTCGAAATGTTGGGTAATTTCTCAATTGGGGATTATTTTAAACCAGAAGCAATTAATTGGGCTTGGGAATTATTAACAAGTGAAAAATGGTTCGCATTTGATGCTGAAAAACTATACGTTACTGTTTACCCAAAAGATTTGGAAGCAAAACGTATCTGGTTAGAAGAAGTTAAGTTACCAAAGGATCATCTAGTAGAAGTAGAAGATAACTTTTGGGATATTGGACAAGGACCTAGTGGACCTGATACAGAAATTTTTTATGATCGTGGACAAAGTTTTAATAACTTAGCTGAGGATGATGACGAAAATTATCCTGGTGGCGAAAATGAACGTTATCTAGAAGTTTGGAATATCGTGTTCTCTGAATTTAATCACACACCTGAAAATAACTATGAACCACTACCTCATCAAAATATTGATACGGGGATGGGTTTAGAACGTGTTGTTTCGATTTTCCAAAATGCAAAAACTAATTTTGAAACAGATTTATTCTTACCCTTAATTGATGCAACTGAAAAAATGAGTAATAATAAAAAATATGATGATAATGCCCAAGATGATATTTCATTTAAGGTTATTGCAGATCATGCGCGTGCAATTTCATTTGCCATTGGTGATGGCGCTTTACCTTCTAATGAAGGACGTGGCTATGTTATTCGTCGATTAATTCGTCGTGCAGTGATGCATGGACAAAAATTAGGGATAGAAGGATCATTTTTAACGCAACTTGTACCTGTTGTTGGTAATATTATGAAGGATTATTATCCGGAAGTTTTAGAACAATCAGAGTATATTTCTAAAATTGTTCGTTCTGAAGAAGAACGATTTAATGAAACATTAAAAGATGGATTACAGTTATTAAATAATCTTATTTTAACGACTAAAAAAGAAAATAAAGTAGAGCTAACTGGTGCTGGTGTCTTTAAATTGTACGATACTTATGGTTTTCCATTTGAATTAACGAAAGAATATGCCGAAGATGAAGGATTATCTGTAGATCAAGTAGGGTTTAACGCTGAAATGCAACAGCAGAAGGATCGTGCTCGTGCTGCACGTAGTAATGCTAAATCAATGGGTGTTCAAAATGGGATGTTAACAGATATTAAAACAATTAGTGAATATGTTGGTTATACACAAGCTAATGTGGATGACGCCAAAGTGGTTGATTTAATTGTGGATAACGAGTTAGTAGATAACATAAAACCAGGTGATAACGCTCAAGTTATTTTTTCAAAAACACCATTTTACGCTGAAATGGGTGGACAAGTTGCTGATAAAGGAACTATCAAAGATACAGAAGGCAATGTTATTGCTGAAGTTGAAGAAGTTCAACATGCACCTAATGGACAAAATTTACACGCCATTAAAGTTCTTGCAGCAATGAAAAAAGACCAATTAGTGACACTAGAAATTAATCAAGATTTCCATAAAAAAGTTGAAAAAAATCATACGGCGACACATTTACTTGATCAAGCATTGCGAGATGTTCTGGGCGAACATACACATCAAGCTGGGTCATTAGTCGAACCCACTTATCTACGGTTTGATTTTACAAATATTGGTTCCGTTTCAGAGAAACAGTTAAAACAAGTTGAAAAGATTGTTAACGATAAGATTTGGGCTGAGTTAGCTGTTGAAACTGTTGAAACAGATATTGATTCTGCTAAAAATATGGGTGCCATTGCTTTATTCTCAGAAAAATATGGAAAAATTGTGCGGGTTGTGAAAATTGGCGATTATTCAATTGAATTCTGTGGTGGTACGCACGTTTCAAATACGAGTGAAATCGGCTTATTTAAAATTATTTCTGAATCAGGTGTTGGTGCCGGCGTTCGTCGTATTGAAGCAGTAACTTCTAAAGAAGCTTTTGATTTCTTAAACGGACGTAACGAACTCTTAGAAACAGTAGCACAACAAGTAAAAGTAAATAAAGTCGTAGAAGTTTCAAATAAAATTGAACAATTACAAAGTGCATTAAAAGTAAGTGAACAACAAATTCAAGCATTTGAAGATAAAATTGCTAGCCAACAAGCTGGGGATGTTTTCAAAAATAAACAAGAAATTAATGGTAAAACGTTAATTGCAGCAAAAGTTTCAGTTTCAGGGATGTCTCAATTACGTCAATTGGCTGACCAATGGAAAACCCAAGAATTATCAGATGTTTTGGCTATTGGAACAACAAGTGATGACGGTAAAGTTAATTTAATTACGGCAGTTAGTGCTGATGGCATTAAATCAGGATTAAAAGCGGGCGATTTAATTAAGACGATTGCGCCACTTGTTGGCGGTGGTGGCGGTGGCCGACCAGACTTAGCTCAAGCAGGTGGTAAAAATCCAGCAGGTTTAGCTGATGCAATCAAAGAAGCAGCAAATTGGTTAAATAATCAAACCAAATAATAATTAAAGGAGTATTTATCTAATAATAAATAGATAAATACTCTTTATTATATTACGGCTTGATTACATCAGCTTGTTTTGATTGTCGAATGGTCCTTTTTTTAGTAGAATAGAGCTAGGTTAATAAATTGATGGGGGTGCCACGTTATGAGTTCATTAGATAAAACAATGTTCTTTAATTTTGACGAAAATAATAAAAAAGATGTCCACGATACATTGGTAACTGTTTACCAATCATTAGAAGAAAAAGGGTACAACCCTATTAACCAGATTGTTGGCTATTTGTTATCGGGCGATCCTGCTTATATTCCTAGATTTAATGACGCACGTAATTTAATTAGAAAATATGAACGCGATGAAATTGTTGAAGAGTTAGTTAAAAATTACTTAAATACAGAAGAAAAGTAGGAAATTAAATGAGATTAATGGGCTTGGATATTGGTTCAAGAACGGTCGGCGTTTCAATGAGCGATTTATTAGGATGGACTGCCCAAGGCGTTGAAATTATTCGTATTAATGAAGACAGAAGTGACTTTGGTATTGAACGTGTCAAAGAATTGGTTACAGAGTATGAAGTAACTGGCTTTGTACTCGGCTTACCCAAAAATATGAACAACTCATTAGGCCCTCGTGCTGAAGCTGCGCAAAAGTACGGCGAGTTATTAGTTGAAACTTTTGGCTTGCCAATTGATTTTCAAGATGAACGGTTGACAACTGTTGAGGCAGAACGTATGCTTGTTGAACAGGCCGATACATCAAGAAAAAAAAGAAAAAAAGTTATTGATAAACTTGCTGCAAGCCTAATTTTACAGAATTATTTAGATGGTAAAGGCAAATTAACTAAAGAATAAAGTGAGGTCACAATATGAATAATGAAGAAGAAAACCAACAGATTACATTAGTAGATGATAACGGTAATGAAACACTTTTTGAAGTTCTGTTTACCTTTGAATCTGATGATTACAATAAATCATATATTATGCTTTATCCACTTGGCTCAGAAGCTGATGAAGAGGTTGAAATTCAAGCTTACTCATTTAGTCCTAATGAGAATGGTGAAGCAACTGAAAGTGATTTAGAACCAATCGAAGACGATGATGAATGGGATATGGTAGAAGAAGTATTGAATACCTTCCTTTCAGATGAAAGTATGCAATAGAAGATTATTTAAAAAGTTGAGCCAAATTGGTTTAACTTTTTTATTTTGTTTTAAATTATATATTATGGACTATGATACACATATCTCTTTTGATCAATTCGTGGTAAAATTATTTTTAAATGATTAAATGTAAGGAGGGTGTTCATTGGAAAATCAAAAGAATAGATATAAGACTAAAATCGGTAAAAAAGTGTATACAATTATTGGATCAGAATCAGACACACACATGGACGCCGTAGCAACATTGGTGAAAAATGAATTTCAATCAGTGAAGGACATGCTACCTGAAATAGATGATGAACAAGTAGCGATATTAGTAGCTATCAACGCAGTTTCAGATCAAATTAAATTACAAGAAAAATTAAATGAAATTAATGGTGAAACACAAGTAAAGGAGTAATATTATGACAGTTTCTTTAATTGTTATCTTTTTATTAATTGTGTCATTTTTTAACGGTTATAGAAAAGGATTAGTATTAACGCTTTTGAGAATTGTAGGATTTATCGCTATCTATTTATTTGCTAAAGTTTTAACAAATCCTGTTACTATTTGGTTGGGAGAACGTTTCCCTAAAATTATGGAAACTGATAAGACATCTATTACGAACCATCTTCAGACTAACTTTTATTCGATGATTGTATTTGCGGCTTTATTTGTGGTTGGCGGTATACTCATTAGAGGTATTATTAGAGTAATAAATTCTGTTACAAAATTACCAGTTATTCATCAGGTGAATTCACTAATTGGTGGGGTTCTATCGGTTATACTGATGTTTGTTTTTATTTTTATTGGGTTAATTATTTTGTCGGCTTGGCCTAATCAAAAAGTTAATGAAGCTGTTTTAGAATCGACGGTTGCTCAAAAAATACTAACAGATACGCCAACAATAGCTAAAAAGATGTTCATTACAAATACATCATCTACAGATTAAATGTTAGGAGAATTAAAGTATGAACGAAAAAGGATTAAAGACATTAGAATATCAAAAAGTTAAACAACAAATTCAAACATTTATATCTACTGAATCTGGACAAGAAGAAGTTAAGGCATTAGAGCCGATGACTAATCTCGAAAAAATCCAAAAGGATTTAGACGAAACACAAGATGCTGTGAAGATATTGCGACTCCGCGGTGGCATTCCTTTACCACAATTAGTCAACGTTAAGCCACATATGAAACGGTTAGATATGGGAGCTTCTTTGAATGGTAAAGAGCTATCTGCTGTTGGTCGTGTACTACGAACGACTAATGAGGTTAAATTATTTTTTAAAGATTTAGCAGATTCTGAAATTGAATTAACGAGATTATTTGAATGGATAGAAAAGCTTGAAAATCTACCTGAAATTAATCGTAGGTTGAATCAGTCAATTGAAAATGATGGTCACATTACTGATGAGGCTTCACCAGTATTGCATAATATTCGACAAAATATTTTACGCTCGGAAAGTGCCATTAGAGCTAAACTACAAGAATTTACGCGTGGTAAAAGTGCTAAATATTTAAGTGAAACATTAATTACAATTAGAAATGAACGTTACGTTATCCCTGTTAAGGCAGAATATCGTGGTCAATTTGGTGGCGCTGTTCATGACCAAAGTGCAACAGGACAGACCTTATTTATTGAACCGCAAGCAATTGTCGAGATGAATAATCATTTACGCGAACAGCAACTTGCTCAAGCAGATGAAGAACGTCGTATTTTGGCAGAGTTATCTGAATTAGTTGCACCTTTTACAGCAGAAATTTTAGAAAATGCTTATATTTTAGGACATTTCGATTTTGTTAATGCAAAGGCACAATATGCAAGCTCAATTAAAGCAACTGAACCAGCAATTAGTGTTGAAAATGACATTTTTTTAAGACAAGCACGTCATCCTTTATTGGATAGTAAAAAAGTAGTTGCTAACGATATTATGTTAGGAAAAGATTATCAAGCAATTGTTGTTACGGGACCTAATACCGGTGGTAAAACAATTACGTTAAAAACATTAGGCTTAATTCAGATGATGGGACAATCAGGTTTAAATATTCCAACAAATGAAGGTAGTCGTATTGGTATTTTTGAAGATATCTTTGCAGATATTGGGGATGAACAATCGATTGAACAGAGCTTAAGTACATTTTCTGCTCATATGACTAATATCGTTTCTATTTTAGCTAATATTAACGAACATTCATTAGTTTTATTTGATGAATTAGGAGCTGGAACGGATCCACAAGAAGGTGCAGCTTTGGCGATTGCAATTCTTGATGCTGTTGGAGAAAAAGGTAGTTATACAGTTGCTACAACACATTATCCCGAATTAAAAGCGTATGGGTTTAATCGTGCTGGAACAATTAATGCTAGTATGGAATTTGATAGTGAAACGTTACAACCAACTTATCGATTATTAATTGGAATACCTGGTCGTAGTAATGCGTTTGATATTTCTCGTAAAATTGGGTTAGCGTCAAATGTTGTTGATCAAGCGCAAAACTTGACCAATCAAGATAGCCAAGATTTGAATGAAATGATTTCTGACTTAATGAGTAAGCGAAAAAAGGCAGAAGATGAGACACTGGCATTAAAAGCACAACTAGAAGATTCAACGAAATTACATGATGACCTAGCTAAACAGTATGCCGAGTTTGTTGCGCAAAGAGAGTCAATGACGGATAAGGCTAAGGGAAAAGCTAATGAAATCGTGGCAGAAGCAGAAATAAATGCAGATAAAATAATAAAAGAAATTCGCCAAATGCAGATGCTTCAAGGACAAGCTGTTAAAGAACATGAATTAATTGATGCAAAATCACAATTATCACAAATGCATCAACCAACAAATGCTTTGAAGAAAAATAAGGTCCTACAACGAGCTAAAAATAAACAAGAATTCCATGTGAACGACGATGTCTTAGTTAAAACTTATGGTCAACAAGGTGTTTTAGTTAAAAAAATGAGTAAGACAGAGTGGGAAGTTCAACTTGGTATTCTAAAAATGAAAATTAATGAAAACGACCTTCAAAAAGTTCATATCGAGAATGATAAAAAGGATAGAACCATTTTTAAAAATGCGGCTTCAACAAGCGTTTCAACATCGCTTGATCTTCGTGGACAGCGCTATGATGATGCAATGAGCCAAGTTGATCAGTATATTGATTCTGTTTTACTTGCTGGATATGCTTCTGTTACTATTGTTCATGGTAAAGGGACTGGAGCCTTAAGAACTGGAATAACAGATTATTTGAAATCAAATCGTCATGTTAAGTCATTTGAATTTGCAGCACCCAATGCTGGTGGAAATGGCGCAACTATCGTAGAATTCAAGTAACGTTTACTTTTTGTAAGCAAAAATGTGGCGTGGTATTATTTTCTTTGATATGATGGTCACATAAATAATAAAAGGGGGAATTCAAATGGTACAAGCAATTACAGATAAAGAATTTGAAAAAGTAACAGATTCAGGTGTAACATTGACAGATTTTTGGGCAACATGGTGTGGTCCTTGTCGTATGCAATCGCCAGCTATTGAAGATTTAGAACAAGAAATGGGCGATAAAGTAAAATTTTCTAAAATGGATATTGATCAAAATCCAGCAACAGCACAATCTTTTGGTATCATGAGTATTCCAACTTTAATGATTAAAAAAGATGGCGAAGTTGTTGATACAATCGTCGGTTATCATTCAAAAGATCAGGTTAAAGAAGTTTTAGCACAATATATTTAGTAATTAAAAAGAGCTGACTTTTAAAGTCAGCTCTTTTTAATTATCTATTCGATAATTATTCAGTTTCAGTTGGTACTTTGAAGTGAAATTGGTCAGTTGGTTCTGTCATATTAGGATCTTTTAAATCAGTTTGAACAATAATTGAAACACCGGATTTATTATTTTGATTTTCAATTATTGTTTCTGATGTGAAACCACTTTGAATTTGGATAGTTTCAGCAATAAACCCAGCTTCTAGGTTAAAATCAGCAGACTTAATCTGATTCTGTCTGAAGGTAACAATATTACCAGATAGTAACCAAGTTTGCTTGTCTTTTTTTTCTTTAACCACTTCAAGAGTACCCCAATTTGCCTTTTCAAAAAAGGTAATAAGGTCTGCAATATTAGCGAGGTTAGCATTACGGGCCATTTTTTTACCAACCCAGTATAAAATTGTTGTATCCGTACCAATTACTTCTGGTATTAAACTATCGCGAATAAGTTCATATGCGAATGTATCATTGTTGTCAGCTGATAATAAATTTTCAATCAAATTTGGTTTCATATGGATCTCCCTCTGGATATATAATATACAAGTATTATACCGTTATTTAAGATTAGATGATATTGATTTTTCATAAATTAATGTTAAATGACTAGACTTGAATTTTGAGTAAAGACAAGTCATAATTAAGATTGATAAGTAATCGAAAAAGAGGTTAGAAAATGAATAATCAAGCAATTGGATTTATTGATTCAGGTGTTGGTGGATTAACAGTTGTAAAAGAAGCACTTAAACAATTACCAAACGAAAAAATATACTATTTAGGTGATACAGCTAGAATGCCATATGGACCTCGGCCCTCAGAACAAGTTTTAGAATTCACTTGGGATATGACATCTTTTTTGTTAAGTAAAGGGATAAAAATGTTAGTGATTGCTTGTAATACAGCAACGGCTGCTGCCTTGGATGATTTACGAGAAAAATTAGCAATCCCAGTGATTGGTGTTATAAAACCAGGAAGTAGAGCGGCAATTAAGTCATCTAAAAACCAAAGAGTAGGCGTTATTGGGACGGAAGGTACGATTAAAAGTAGCGCATATAGTAATACGTTACATGAAAAAAATCCTAATTTATTTGTGACGAGCTTACCTTGTCCAAAGTTCGTCCCAATTGTCGAGAGTGATCAATACGAATCAGAAATCGCTGAACGAGTTGTTAATGAAACGTTAGCTTTTTTTGATGATAAAAACATTGATACACTAGTCATGGGCTGTACTCACTATCCATTACTCAGACCTTTTATTCAAAATGCGGTTGGTGATAAAGTAACGTTGATTGATTCAGGAGCTGAAACAGTTAACGATGTTTCAACTATCTTAGATTATTTTAATATTGCGGCTAAAAGTGAAGCAAAAATTGAACATGAATTTTTTACGACGGGTGATGCGAATGATTTTAACGAAATTGCATCAGGTTGGTTAGGATTAGAAAATATAAATTCTAAAACAATTCATTTAGGACAGGGAGACTAACATGCGTAAAAATGAGAATCGAGATAATTTAGAAGTTAGACCAGTCTCAATTACAAAATTAAGTCTTAAGGAAGTCGATAGTGCGATTGAATACCAGTTGGGCTTGACTAAGGTAACAATTTTAGTTAACGAAACAGATAACATTGGTGAATTGAAAGTAGACGTTAATCAGTGGTTGAGTGCTCAAAGCAATGTCAAAATTGAATTGATTTTATCATCGCTTAAGACGGCCTTGGCAGAAACATTAAAAGATACTGGATTTAATTTACAAGTACAAATCATGCAAGCTGATGGGGATATTATTGCAACAGTTATTAATGCGAGTTATGTAGCAATTCAAAATTTATTGTTAAAGAGTAACGGTCAAAAATTAAAACCATTTTCAGCGATTAATGTTGGTTTCATTCATGATGAGTTATTTGCTGATTTAACAAGTGAAGAAGAGGAAACAGCCGATAGTCATTTATTAATTGTTCAAAATGAATCAGGGGCTTTTTTACAATTGAATTTTGAAAAATCTAATGCTGATTTACTTGGTGACAAATTAACGCAACTTTTAGGTGGAGCAATGTCAGGATTATCAGAATTAATGGGTAATTCGCAGAAGAAAACCATTTTAATTCAAAATGAACATATTGAGAATCAAAAAGATGTGATTTTAATTGCAACTAAAAATGAAGGAAAAGCGACTGAATTTAAACGTTTTTTTAATCCACTAGGATTTAAAGTTACTACGTTGTTGGACTATCCTGAATTACCAGATGTTGAAGAAACTGGGAAAACATTTGAAGAGAATGCAAGATTAAAGGCAGAAACAATTTCACAATTAACACAATTACCTGTTTTAGCAGATGATTCTGGTTTAATGGTGGACGCCTTAGATGGTCGACCAGGTATATTTTCTGCTCGTTTTGCTGAGGACCATAATGACGCTGCGAATAATGCGAAATTATTACATGAAATGACTGACGTGCCGAAAGACAAAAGGACTGCAAATTTCCATACAACGTTAGTTTTTGCAAAACCTGGTAACGAGTCACTAGTTGTAGACGGTGAAGTGGCTGGAGAAATTTTGGGTATACCACGTGGAGATAACGGATTTGGTTATGACTCACTTTTTTATGTACCTGAATTATATAAGTCTATGGCTGAACTGACTGAAGTAGAAAAAAATAAAATTAGTCATCGCGGTCGTGCAACCGTCAAGTTAATGTCAAATTTTAATGATTGGTGGGAAAAATAAGATGAAGTGCTTAGTTGTGAGTGATAGTCATGGAGATCGTGATATATTAGAATCTATTTTAGTACATAATAAAAATCAAGTTGATGTATTTTTTCATTGTGGCGATTCAGAATTAGAAGCAAATGATCCGCTTTTTAATAAATTTGATGGTGTCCTAGGAAACATGGATTTTGATATGAATTTTCCAGAAGAATTAGTTGAAATTGTGAGCGGGGAAACTATCTATCTCTCTCACGGGCATCTGACTAACGTTAAAACAGGACTGTTCACACTTGAATTAAAAGCTAAGGCTAATCATGCTAAATTCGTATTTTTTGGACATACTCATGAATTAGGATGTGAGATGACTGACGATGGCGTATTAATTTTAAATCCTGGGAGCATTAGTCTTCCTAGAGGGATGTATCAAGGGATTGGTGGAACATATGCGATAGTAGAAGCAAACGAAAAAAATGTTCACGTCTCATATTTCACTAGACAGCATAAATTAATACCAGAATTAACTTGCGAGTTTAAACGTAAATAGCGAAAAAAAACCTCTAAACGAATTTTATCGTTTAGAGGTTTTTAAAATTTAAGCTAGCATAAAAAGTGATTTGTATAGGAAAACGGCACAAATGCCGGCTGCAATTGGTGCAACGACTGGGACCCAACTATAATCCCATTGTGAGTTACCTTTATTTTTAAGAGGTAATAGTTGATGTAGTAAACGTGGAGCAAGATCACGAGCTGGGTTTAGGGCTGGGCCAGTTGCGCCACCCAATGATGCAACTAATACAAGGACTAAGAAACCTAATCCGAGATGAGCTGTTCCGAGGTTATCGGAGAAAAATGGTGCTTTTGTAATACCAATGGCGCCAAATATCAAAATGAAAGTACCAACAAATTCATTAATAAAACCATTTAATTTACTTTGAGCGGCATCAATAGTTGAGAAAGTACCTAAAATACGTTCAGGATCAGTTGTTTGATCATAGTAAGGTTTGTAGGCTGCAACAACAATAGCTTGTCCAACGAATGCACCTAAAAATTGTACTGTCATGTAGGGAAGTACTTCACCCCATGGGAACAAACCAGAAAAAGCTAATCCTAAAGTGAAAGCTGGATTAATATGATTTGCTGAAATACTACCAAAGATTAAGGCGGGAATCATAACACCGAATCCATAACCGAAGGCGATTAAAGCCCAATCACTACCATGTCCTTTTGTATGCCCAAGTTCGACATTGGCCACCGAACCATTACCTAAAATAACCATAATTGCTGTACCAATAAATTCTGCAGCTAATCTTGTTGTTAATGTATAATCCATTGTATCCTCCTATTTTTGTTCGCAATATTTATTATGTTACCAATATTGCGAACAAATGTAAATATTTATTAATAATTGGCTCGATTTTTAAAAAAAATTAGTGTCTGCGTTCAATTTATTATAAAATAGGAGTTGTTCTAAAAGTTTGGAAGGAGGACCTATTGAATGATAGCTAAGTCTATTGAAAAAATGTTATCCGAAAACCAGGAACACTTTTTAATTCCAGCTGAAATTGTTGCTAATGTACAAGAAAATAACTTCCTGGATCACGCACTATTGGTTTTAACAAAAGTTCATTATGCTAAAATTCCCGTTTTAGATAATGATTATAAGTTTAAAGGATTGTTATCCTTGTCTATGATTACTGAGACAATGTTAGGATTAGATGAATTGGATGTCAGCCGATTACACGAAGTTCGTGTTAAAGATGTTATGGAAACTGATATTCCCACTATTCAAGATCCTTACGATATTGAGAATGTTTTGCACTTACTTGTGGACCATCCCTTTTTATCAGTTGTTTCTTCTGAGGGCAGTTTTACAGGTATCGTGACACGTCGTGAGCTTATGAAAAGTATGAATCATATTGCTCATGAATTTGAAAAAGAGTATATAGTTCAAGATATTGAAACTAAAGAAAGAAAATAAATAATATGAAATATTAGGAGAATGATGATGGCAAATTTAGATGCACACGAAATTATTAATTTTATTAGCACTTCAAAAAAGAAAACACCCGTTAAGGTATATATTAAAGGGGATTTAGTTGAAATCGATGTACCAGATACGATAGAAGACTACTTAAATGATAAAGCTGGCGTTTTATTTGGTGATTGGGCAGATATTGAACCTTTCCTAAATGAAAATTCAAAAATTGTAAGTTCTCATATTGAAAATGAAACTCGTAATTCAGCTGTTCCGTTATTAGATTTAAAAAAGATTAATGCACGTATTGAACCAGGTGCAGTTATTCGCGATCAAGTTTTAATTGGCGATAACGCTGTTATCATGATGGGCGCTATCATTAATATTGGTGCTGAAATTGGTAAGGGAACAATGATTGATATGGGTGCTGTTTTAGGTGGTCGTGCAATTGTTGGAGATAATTGTCATATTGGTGCTGGAACAGTACTTGCTGGGGTTGTCGAACCACCTTCAGCAACACCTGTTATTATTGAAGATGACGTTTTAATTGGTGGAAATGTTGTCGTGCTTGAAGGCGTTCGTGTTGGTAAAGGTGCCGTTGTTGGTGCTGGAGCTGTTGTTACTAAAGATGTTGCACCTTATACGGTAGTCGTAGGGATGCCCGCAAAAAAAGTTAAAGATATCGATGATAAAACAAAAGATAAAACAGAAATTTTAGCAGAGTTACGTAATATCTAGAAATAAATTGAAACGAGGGAACAGATAGAAATGAGTTTAACAACTGAAGAACTAATTAAAATCAGACGGGACTTACACCAAATTCCGGAAATTGGATTAGAAGAATTTGAAACTCAAGCCTATCTACTGAACTTAATTTCAAAATTTAATCAAAGTTTTATAGTAATTAAAACAGTTGAAACTGGTATTTTAGTTCGAGTAGTTGGTTCTATTGGCGGGTATACAATTGGATATCGGACTGATATTGACGGACTACCTGTTACTGAAAAGACAGGACTGCCATTTTCATCACGGAATGAAGGTAGAATGCATGCTTGTGGGCATGATATTCATATGACGGTTGCGCTCGGAATTCTAAATTACTTTTCTGAAAATCAACCAACAGTAAATATGACTTTTATCTTTCAACCAGCAGAAGAAAATGCCAGTGGTGGTAAGCGACTCTATGAGAGTGGATTATTAGATGAGTGGATGCCTGATGAAATTTATGCATTCCATGATAATCCACAATTACCTGCTGGAACAATTGGAACTCGATTAGGCACTTTGTTCGCAGGTACGTGTGAAATTCATGCACACCTAGCCGGAAAAAGTGGACATGCTGCATACCCACATCAGGCTAATGACATGGTAGTTGCTGGTGCACAGTTGGTCACGCAATTACAAACGATTATCAGTCGAAATGTCGATCCAATACAATCTGGAGTTGTTACGTTGGGTCAATTTACTGCTGGAACGACTGGTAATGTTATTGCTGGTGAAGCACAGATTAATGGAACAATTCGTGCGTTAACACAAGAAATGAATTTATTGATTCAAAAACGTGTTAAAACAATTTGTGAGGGTATCGCATTAATGTACGATTGCGAAGTAGAATTAAACCTCATTCAAGGTGGTTATCTACCTGTTGAAAATGATGATAGCAGGACTGAAAACTTTATTCGATTTATGAAAAACGATCCAGAAGTTTCATTTGTTGAAACACAACCTGCAATGACGGGAGAAGATTTTGGATTTTTATTGTCTAAAATACCTGGAACAATGTTTTGGTTGGGTGTAGATAGTCCTTACTCGCTACATTCTGAATTTTTGGCGCCTAAAGAAGCTGCAATTGATGCAGGTGTTCTTGCAATGGTCCATTTTTTGACAGATAGAGATCAACAAATAAGAAACTAAAAAATGACTCAATTATGATTTCATAATTGAGTCATTTTTTAGTTAAGTGAGATAGGTGAGTTTAAGACATGTATTTGAGCATCATTTAAAGCCGTTAGATAACCGGCAAGAAATGTCCGTTGAGTAGATGCCTGTTCACCATTTAAAGTGAACACAACGACTCTAAAGACCAAATTTCCTTTGCCAAGATCAACTAGACCTAAAATATTTGGTCCATCTTTAATTTCGGGATGAAGTGGGACTAACTTTTCATTAACGTTCTGTACAATATGGGTGATTTTATCCACATCGTCAGTGACATCAATTCGGATATCGATAACTGCTCGCATATTATTGCGAGATAAATTACTGACAATTGTGATATTTCTATTTGGGACAAAATGCAAAATACCATCATAGTCTTCAATTTGAGTCGTACGTAGGCCGACAGCCACGATAGGACCCTCAATTGAATCAATTCTAACGATATCTCCAACATCGAATTGTTGTTCTAAAAGAATAAAGAATCCAGTGACGACATCAGTTACGAATCCTTGTGCGCCAAGACCTAAAGCAACACTTAAGATTCCGGCACCTGCAATTAAGGTACCAACGGGAACACCGAGCACCGACAGAATAGCGTAAAGATAAAAAAATAACATAATATAGTGAAAAATATTTGATGTTAGTGAATTGATTGTTTCAACTCTATTTGTTGAATATCTATCGGATCCTCGATATTGATTAAATGTCCGACGAATGATTTTTTTTCCAATCCAATTTATAAGGATAAATAGAAAAGAAAAGAAAACAAGAGAAAAAACTAGTTCAACTAGGTTACTAATAATGGCATCCCAATCGATATGAGCTATGTAACGTGAAAGGAAAGTACTTTGTTTTGTAACGGTTTTTAGTAATGTCCCTAAAAGTAAATTGTCCTTTGTGAAATGCTCTAAAAAAAGATTGTTTAAAATGGCGATCACCCCTAAATTAATTTATTGATATCATCATAGCAAACATGTGGGCTAATGTGTAATTTAAATACAAAACTGTCGTATGTTATCAATTGCAGTTTTTAGGTTCGAATGCTATCCTATAAGTAGATTTTGAATTAATGTACGTAAGTAAATAGGAGGAATTATTATGACAGGTGGACAAATTGCAGGATTAATTGCCGCTGTTGCTTTCGCGGTCTTAGTCCTATTCATTATTTTCGTTCTTATGAGAATGATGAGAACACTCGGAGAAGTGAATAAAAGTATTTCATCTATTACCAGCGATGTTGATGGCTTATCAAATGAAGTTGAGAATATACTCGTAAAATCAAATATTTTATTAGACGATGTAAATGGTAAAGTAGCAACAATTGATCCTTTATTTCAGGCTGTTGCTGATTTGAGTGAAAGTGTGTCTGATTTGAATGATGCAAGTCGAGGATTAATGACACACGTTTCAGCGACGTCAAAGAGGGCTAAAGATTCTTCAGCTTTCATTAATGTTGGTAAAAAGGCATTTAGTTTTTATAAAAATAGAAAAGTTTAAAACAAGGAGGGGTTTGTTATGTCAAAAAAATTTTTATTAGGATTGGTAGTTACAGGTGGGGTTGCCGCGTATACAGCTTCTAAATTAATTTCTGAAAAAACGAAACAAGATATTAAAGAACATTTGGAAGAAAAAGCTTTAGATGTACGTGATCGCGTGTTAGAGTATAAGGCTTACGCTGAAGACGCTAGTATTGATTTAAAAGATAAAATGGTTGATTTTGATGAAATGAAAAATAATCTAAGTGATAAATTTTCTGAAAAAAGTGAATTATTAATGAGCCAGGATGCGTATGTTAATGCTAAAGATGCATTAATTAATGCAAAGAACGATTTGAAAAACAAATTAGCTATGGAATCAGACGATATATTTGAACAAATGACTGATTTAACAGATGAGTTTTCAGACTTAGCTGAAGAAGACATCTATGTTGATAGCAAGAGTGCTTTTGGCGAAGCTAAAGATGCTGATGCTGCAGAAGGCAAAGCTGAAACAATTTATCCAGATGGATGGACAGGCGAAAAATAAAAGTAAAATGAGTACCACAATTTTTAATGCGAACTATTTGAATTAATTAACTTTAAAATAATAGGTAACCACATGTTGTTCGAAAAGGAGTAGCATATGGTTACCTATTATTTTAGTTAAGACTCGTAGTTTATGGAATATTTAAAAATAAAAACCCCTAAAGTTTTCTAACTTTAGGGGTTTTTATTTTTATTAGTGTAGTTCAATTGTTTTTAATGTTTTTGGTGTAACTGTAAATGGTTCATTACCGTTTTCAGTTAGATAAATGCAGTCTTCAATACGAACGCCAGCAACGCCTGGAATGTAAATACCAGGTTCTATTGAGAAACACATACCTGGTTTAAGTTCCATTTTATTTCCTTCCATAATTGAAGGGAATTCATGTTCACTTTGTCCCATACCATGACCAAGGCGATGAATAAAGTAGTCACCATAACCAGCCTTGACGATGACATCACGAGCAATTTTATCTAAATCTTCCGCAATCATACCTGGTTTAGCAGCAGATTGCGCTTTTAATTGCGCTTCAAGACAAACTTTGTGAATTTCTAATGCTTTTTCATTTGGTTTACCGAATGCTACAGTACGACTAGCATCTGAAATATAACCATCTGAGATAACACCTAAATCAAATAATGTTAAAGCATTTGATTGGATAAGATCCTTTTTTGCAAATCCATGAGGTTCAGCGGCATTTTTTCCACTTTGAACAATAGTGTCAAAGCTCATATGCATGATTCCTTTTTTCATCATTGCATATTCAATTTCTGCAACAACATCTTGTTCAGTTCTGCCTTCTTGAAGAGCGTTAAAGCCAACTTCAAAAGCAACATCTGCCCATTTTCCAGCAATTTTTAATTTTTCAATTTCGTCTGGTGTTTTAATTACTTTAAGTGTTTCGATAAAGCTTGTTGCATCAGCTACAAATTCAGCACTTGGGAAGATACGACTAATAGCATCATATCTTTCAACTGTTAGGCTGCCTTTTTCAATAGCCCATTTCTTTGGTGAATTTTTACGTTTATTTATTTCACTTTGTATGATTGCGAAAGCATCTTCGTGATCAAGATAACCATAAACGGGATATTTCCAGCCGGTATCTTTGGCAGCTTCGACTTCAAGAGCGGGTGTGAATAAAAATGGGTCTTGATCAGGAAATACAAAGAGAGCTAAAACGCGCTCAATAGGATCACTTTCAAAACCGGTAAAATATTGAATACTCATTGGATCGTTGATATAAGCAATGTCAGTACCATTATTGGCAAGCCATTGTTGTAAAGATGCAATATGTGACATGAAATCTCTCCCTTTACAATAGTATACTGTATTATAGCATAAGTAAGACATAACAATTAAATATTGAAATTTTCATAACAATTAAAAATTGAAATTTTCATAATATAAAAATTATTTTCATGAAAATAAGGTAAAAACGCTTGCAATTGTCTTAAAAATTTGCTAAATTATTCTAGTGCTTGAAAACGGAATGAAAACTTGATATTTAAGTAATGAGAGGAAATAATACTAATGGATAAACAAACAATTACAATTTATGACGTAGCAAGAGAAGCAGCTGTTTCAATGGCAACTGTTTCACGTGTGGTTAACGGTAACCCTAACGTTAAACCTGCAACAAGAAAAAAAGTTTTGGAAGTTATTGATCGACTTGATTACAGACCTAATGCTGTTGCTAGAGGATTGGCAAGTAAGAAAACGACAACAGTTGGGGTTATTATTCCCGATGTAACTAATATTTACTTTTCATCATTAGCTCGTGGAATTGATGATGTTGCAACAATGTATAAATATAATATTATTTTAGCTAACTCTGATCAAAATGGTCAAAAAGAAGTGCAAGTATTAAATACATTATTAGCTAAACAAGTTGATGGTATTATTTTTATGGGAAATCAAATTACTGATGAATTACGTGCTGAACTTAAGAGAAGTCGTACACCAGTTGTCCTTTCAGGTTCAGTTGATCCTACTGGAGAATTAGGTAGTGTTAATATTGATTATATTGCAGCTGTAATGGAATCAGTAACGGATCTAATTAATAATGGCAATAAACGTATTGCATTTGTTTCAGGTTCAATGGATGAACCCATTAATGGCGAATACCGACTAAAAGGCTATAAATTAGCTCTTGAAAAAGCCGGAATAAAATTTGATCAAGACTTAATTTTTGAAACAGATTATTCATATCGAGCTGGCGAAACCTTATGGCCAGCAATTTCTTCAAGTCATGCAACTGCTGCTTTTGTTGGTGATGATGAATTAGCTGTTGGTGTTTTGAATGGTGCTCGAGATGCTGGTTTGAGTGTACCCGAAGATTTTGAAATTATTACAAGTAATGATTCAAAATTGACTGAGATTGTTAGACCCAAATTATCTTCAATAACACAACCTTTATACGATTTAGGGGCTGTATCTATGAGATTATTAACAAAATTAATGGATAAAGAAGAAGTTAGTGAAAAAACAATCCAATTACCATATGGCTTAATTAAGCGTTCTTCAACAAAATAATATAATAAAAAACTTGGTTTTCTAAATTATATTTGGAAAATCAAGTTTTTATTATACTTGGATGGGAAATTTTATGAAAAATAAAAATAATATTTACTTTGTTTTAGCCTTATTAATTATTGTAATTCTGTTTATTAGTTCTTCGGAAACGTACAAGCAGCAGACATCTATTCCTTTTTTAGAAAAGTATTTAGCTGGTAAACCATTTGAAAGTATGTTGTCACATATTTCATTTAGTTATGCTGGAGCAGATGAAAGTTTTAACCATGTTGGTTATTTTAAATTAGTTGAGTTTTTCATCCGTAAAACTGCTCATTTTATGACATATTTCTTTATGGCTAGCTTCATATTCTTGGGAGTGAAAAATAAAATTAAGTATTGGCGTTACAGTGGGCTTATTGCAGTTGCTTGTGCAGCGCTATATGCAGGACTTGATGAAATTCACCAAAGTTTTACAGGTGGCAGAACGCCCTTAATCCAAGATGTTTTACTTGATACAATTGGTGCAACAACAGGTGTAATTTTGACGATATTAATTTTAATGTACTATCGGCACAAAAAAGCTAAAGAAAACTAGTTCAGTCCTATTCTCGTGAAGAAGGTTGATATTAAGCTATTATTTTGATATCATAATAAACGGTTAAAAGTAAAAATTCAGAAACATTTCGGAAAGAGGTAGGGAATTATGTCAGGACATTCAAAATGGAATAACATCCAAGGTCGTAAAAATGCACAAGATGCTAAACGTGGTAAAATTTTCCAAAAATTATCGAGAGAAATTTACATGGCTGCAAAAAGTGGTGGTCCTGATCCCGATTCGAACCCCTCATTACGTTTGATGCTTGATAAAGCTAAAGCTGCAAATATGCCAAAAGATAATATTAAACGTGCTATTGATAAAGCGTCTGGTTCAGAAGGTGCAGATTATGAAGAAATTACATATGAAGGCTATGCACCTGGTGGCGTTGCCATCTTAGTTCATACCTTGACGGATAATCGTAATCGGACTGCTTCAGAAGTTCGTATTGCATTTACACGTAATGGTGGAAATTTAGGAGAAACAGGTTCAGTTAATTACATGTTTGATCGTAAAGGTTACATCGTTATTTCTCGTGAAGAATTAGATACTGATGAAGATGCTATGTTTGAAGATGTTATTGATGCTGGTGCTGAGGATTTGAAAACATCAGAAGAATTATTTGAAATCTATACAGATTCAAAAGATTTACCAGATGTACGTGCTTCATTAGAAGCAAAGGGATACAAATTAGATACATTTGAATTAGTAATGATTCCTCAAAATCTAGTACCAGTACCGGAAGATAAAATTGAACAATTCCATCATATGATTGATGCATTGGAAGAAAATGATGATGTTTCAGAAGTGTTCCATGCTGGTGATATTGCAGACGAAGATTAAGATACTCTCTATAATAAAGAGATAAGTCATCTTAAAAAGTTAGAAATTAATTAAATATAAAAATATGAAAAGCCAAAATTAAATGTTTTGGCTTTTTTTGCGTACTTAAATATATGGAAAGGAGGGATATTGAGATGATTGAAACAGAAATACAAGAAATGATTAAAATATGTGTTAAAAACAGAGCAAGTGATATGTATATAATTCCAAGTGCCAAGGGATGCTTAGTTAAGTATCGAACGTTGAATAACTATCATAGCCTTAATGTATATTCAGAAAAAAAGATGATACAAATGAATAATTTTCTTAAATTTAAGGCAAATATGATTCTGAGCGAAACTAGGCGGCCGCAGTTTGGGACTTTTCAATGGCAGATAGAACATAAAAAGGTAAATTGCCGAATTTCGAGTGTTGGCGATTTTTTAGGTAGAGAATCGATTGTTATACGATTTATTTATTCGAATACCGATGTACCGTTACTTCAACTTTTACCAAATCAATTTCAGCAGTTGATAAATGCATGTGGGTCCAGTGGGCTAATTTTATTCTCAGGTCCAATGGGTTCAGGTAAGACAACGACAATGTACCAACTGGCTGAAATGATTCAGAATCAAAGAACAATATTAACTATTGAGGATCCAGTTGAAATTCAAAATCCTAATTTTATTCAATTACAGGTTAATGATAAAGCAAACATGACATATGCGGAATTATTAAAAGTTGGATTGAGGCACCATCCTGATATTTTTATTATCGGTGAAATCAGGGATGAAGTCACTGCCAATGCTGCAATTAAAGCTGCAATGAGTGGTCATTTAATTTTAAGTACCGTACATGCAAGAAATGCAGTAGGAACAATTAAACGACTTGAAAATCTTGGCGTTAGTCGAGATGATCTCAATAGAACGCTACAGGCAGTAAGTTATCAGCGATTAATTGAAACAACGAAAGGTGGAAGCGGTGTACTATTTGATATATTAACAGGTCAAAAGTTAGAGTCTGTTCTTGAAGGAACATTTAATCAAAAAATAGCTTTAGAAAGGTGGCATGATAACCTTGATCAATGTATTAAGAAAAATATTATTACAATTGAAACAGCAAATAATTTTAAATAGAAGAAAATGGTCAATTCAAAAACAAAGTGAATTTTTCGAAGTCTTGGCAGACTTATTAGATTCGGGATTTTCGCTCAGGCAATCTTTAACAACGGCGACTAAATTATTTCCAGTTGGGAAAATAGATATTCAAAAAATTGAATCCAAGTTAAGAAGTGGTGAACCCTTCTCAACAGGTATCAAGCCGTATATTTCAAAAAGTTCGTATTATCAAATTACGATTTCTGAAAAATATGGCGGATTAAATAAAAGTATTAAACAACTCGGAAAATTGATGACGGTTAGAGTAAAACAAAAGAAACAGTTAAAGCAACTCATGCAATACCCAATGATTCTGATGGGATTACTGGTTGTCTTATATATCGGAATCCAACAATTTATTTTGCCTGAAATAAATTATAGTCAGTTAGGTGCGTCATCAAATTCTAACTTTAAAATGATTTTAATGAAGAGTATTATCTCTGTCGTAATTAGTCTATTTATCGGATATATCATAAAAATTATCATTCGTGTTTCAAAACAAAGTACGATGAACAGGCATGTTTGGTATTGTCAGGTCCCCATAGTAGGTAAAATTTATCGGGATTATTGTCATTATTATTTAACATTTAATTTGGGTCTGCTTTTAGCAAGTGGTTTAAATTTGAATAAAATATGTGATTATTTAAATCAATTTGATCAAAAATCTTTACTATATCAGTTAGGTAAACAGTTAACGAATCATTTTGAAAATGGTGGGAGTACAAAACAAATGATCGATAAAAGTCCTTTATTTCCTAATGAGATAACGACATTTCTCGCAAAAGGTAATACGTTAGATGTGATGAGCCAAGAATTATTAATGTATTCGGAATTAACTTATCGTAAATTTGAGTCATCTGTCGAAAGAATCATGATTTATGTACAGCCAGTTGCATTCATAATTGTAGCGGCCTGTATTGTTGGGTTGTATTTAACAATATTATTACCTATGTATCAAACTATGGAGGAAATTCAATGAAAAAAAATAGAAAAAAATTAAAAGCATTTACGCTTGTTGAAATGCTATGTGTCTTATTTATTATCTCACTTCTAATGTTGATTATATTACCTAACATTGGACATCAAAGAGCAGGTGCTAAACGGGTTAATGATGAAGCGTTAGTTAGCGTCGTCCAAACGCAGGTTGATTTGTATGAAAATGAAACGCATAATAAATCGATAAATTTTGCTGATTTAGTTTCGGAAAAATATTTAACTGAAAAGCAAGAAAAGGAAGCAAAAGATAATCATATTATTATCTCGAATAATGTTGTTAAAACAGAAAACTAAATTTAAAGCATTTAGTTTATTTGAAATGCTTATTTCGTTGGCAATTACTAGTATTTGTGGTCTATTGCTAATGGGGCCAATGGATCAAGTACTTGCGATATCTAAAGAAAAACAATTTTGGCAAAATTTTGAACAACTTTGGCAAAGTGCAGTGGTAGAGGCACCGATGAATCGGATGCCTAATAGTATTAATTTTAATGATGATAAAATGACCATTATTAATGGCAATAGTAAAATTAAATTAGACTATCCGAAGACTGTGACAGTTAAAAATAGAGTAACGATAAAAATAAATAAAAGTGGGCAAATCACTGGTAAAACAGTTAATTTTAAATCCACATTACCAAATAGAAATCAAAAAATAGTATTTCAAATTGGGTGGGGTCAATTTATTAGAAAGGATGTCGAATAACGTGCGTAAAATGTCAGGAATTGTGTTAGCTGACGCTATTATGACTTTAACTATTGTCGCATCAGGTTTTGGATTATATGTACAGACCAATCACACATTACAGAAACAAGAAGATTATTGGAATCATAAAACAACAACTACAAGAAATCTGAAAGAAATCAGTAAATTATTAGTCATTCATCCGACAAGTAAATTATCAAAAATAGTTGATGGCGAATTACAATGTGCTACTATGTCTGAAATTCGAATTAAGTCTGAAAATGATTTAACAAGTATTAAATTGCAATGAAAAGTTTTTCTTTGTTAGAAACTATTATTGCATTAGGTATATTTATCATCTCTCTTAGTCTAATGACAACATGTTGGCACTTATGTACAAATGAACACCAAGAAATTAGCGGAGATAGAGATTTTTCGTTACAGCAATGTATCGGATTATTGGAGTCAGATCACTTAGATTTGAAGATAATAGATGTTGGTCAATATACAATTTCATTAAAAAATAATAAGACAGGAGCTCGCTACTATCTTAGTCAGCATAATGAAATGATACAGTTTATTGGATTTTCAGGAGGTCATATACCAATTTTATATCATGTGAAATCATTTTCGGTGGCATACGATGAACCAATTCTATTTTTAAAAATCAAACAAGAACACCAAAATAAGACTTTAAAATTGGTAATACCTATGGAAAAAAAGGATTAAGATGCGAAAAATCAAATTATTAAACGGACATTTAGTTGTATCAGCCATATTTTGTTTAATGTTATTAATTGGTTTGTTATTGGGACAACTGATATATTTCCAAGCAAAATTCACTAGTTATCAGAAAATATGCCAATATAATCAAGCAGAAACTATGAAAAACATGACTATTTTAAATCAAAAAGCAAAAAATCTAAAAGAAAAATATACTTATAATTATGGTGTTGTTGAATATCAAAAAGGAGCCTATCAGGTTATTTTGAAGAATGGTAATCGATATTCTTTTTCAGAAAAATGATAAAAAAGAAACTTAACTTGAATTGAGAATTAAAAATCGTTAAACTGAAACGAGCAAATAAATTCAAGGAGTGATTTTATGTCATTAGAAGAAATAGAAATGAACTTTAATCAGATTAATGAAACAATTGATATTTTACAAAAAAGTTTAGAAATCACTTATTTGGACGCATTTATTGAGACTAGCAATAATTTGTTAGATAATAAATCTGTACACGTAGAAGATGGATTACCAAGTGAGCAAGATGTAAAAATTTTGAATCAGATTTATAAAAAAATGAATTTGAATGCCTTATCGTCAGAAGATGTACGTAAAGTTGTACAGTTAGTTTTATTGAAGGCAACAAGACAAGAAAGTATTCAACCTAATCATCAAATAACACCAGATACAATTGGATTTTTAGTTGCATTTGTATTAGAAAAATTAATAAGTACAAAAAAATCGTTTAGTTTATTGGACATTACAGTGGGATCAGGGAACTTACTGACGACGATTTTGAATCAAATGGCTGCTGATAAGTTTGAGATTTCAAAAGCATACGGGATTGATAATGATGATACAATGTTATCAATTGCAGGGTTAAGTGGACAATTACAACACTTAAATTTAGAATTATTTCACCAAGATGCGGTTGATGACCTAATTGTAAAAAAATCTGATGTTGTTATTGCTGATTTACCAATTGGTTATTACCCTCTAGATGAAAGAGTTACCCATTTTGCTACACATGCAACTGAAGGTCATTCATATGTACATCATTTATTAATAGAACAATCAATCAAATACTTAAATGATGGCGGTTTTGGCATATACCTTGTTCCTACTGGTTTATTTGAAACAGAGGAAGCAAAAAAATTACTCGTTTACATTCAATCAAATGCATATCTTCAAGGTATGCTCAATTTACCTGTGGAATTATTTAGTTCAGCTAATTCACGTAAATCTATTTTGATTTTACAGAAACATGGCGAAGGTAGTAAACAAGTTGATGAAGTACTATTAGGTGATTTCCCATCACTAAAGGGTGAAGAACTATTTCAGAGCTTTGTTAAAACGTTAGATAAGTGGATAAAGGCCAACTTTAATAATAAGTAAAGTGACTCATATTTTGAGTCGCTTTTTTTATTTAATTATAAAAAGAATAATTTCTTTAGAAATTAACATGTG
This sequence comes from Dellaglioa sp. CoH-56-MRSF-12, assembly GCF_056782075.1. The sequence continues at coordinate 8,187 of NZ_JBXAYD010000007.1, read as the reverse complement.
TCATGTATAATCTACTTAATTACTATAGAGGGAGTTTGATATTAATGGCAGAAAAAAGTTCAGAAGATCAGCATGTTAGAGGATTAAAAAGTCGACATGTTCAATTAATTGCAATTGGTGGAACAATTGGGACTGGTTTATTCTTGGGAGCAGGTCAATCTATTCATTTGGCTGGGCCATCTATTTTATTGGCATATATTATTACCGGAATTGCATGTTTTCTTTTAATGCGTTCGTTAGGTGAATTACTGTTATCGAATGTGAATGCACATTCATTTATTGATTTTATTTATGAATATCTAGGTGAAAAGGTTGGATTTGTTGCTGGATGGACATATTGGGTCTGTTGGGTAACAATTGCAATGACAGAAATTACCGCAGTCGGGTTATATATGAAATTTTGGTTTCCTAACTTGCCGCAATGGATTCCTGGTATGGTTATGCTCCTTATTCTTTTAGGAATAAATTTAGTTACAGTGGGATTATTCGGTGAAACAGAATTTTGGTTTGCACTCATTAAAATTATTGCCATTATTGTGTTGATATGTATTGGCGTGTATATGGTAGTGGTAAACTTTAAAACTTCAGCTGGGCATGCCAGTTTGACGAATTTAGTAAGTCACGGTGGATTTTTCCCCCAAGGAATTAAAGGATTTATTTTGTCATTTCAAATGGTACTGTTTAGTTTTGTCGGTATTGAAATGGTAGGATTAACAGCTGCAGAAACTGAAAACCCAACAAAGGTTATCCCAGAAGCAATTAATGAAATACCCTTAAGAATTATTTTGTTTTATGTAGGATCATTATTGGCAATTATGGCGATTTATCCTTGGAATATGATTTCGGAATCACAAAGTCCATTTGTTCAAGTATTTGAAAATATAGGGATAAAATCAGCAGCCAGCATTATTAATATTGTTGTAATTACAGCTGCAGCCTCAGCTTGTAATGGGTCTTTATTTAGTACAGGTAGAATGTTGTTCTCGCTTAATTATAATAAAAAAAATAAATTTTCTAAAAAAATTAGTAAGTTATCACATAATCAAGTACCTGCATTTGCATTACAATTTTCGACTCTTGTGATTGCAATTTCAGTCGTACTGAATATGTTTATGGCTGAATCGGTATTTACATTTATTTCAAGTATTGCAACGACTTGTTTCTTGTTCATTTGGGGAGCAATTGTAATTGCACATTTGAAGTATAGACGAAAAATAAAACTAGAAAAAACAGAATCAATGCTAGTATTTAAAATGCCTTTCTTTCCTGTTACAAATTATTTAATTCTATTATTTCTAACTTTTGTAGGTATTGTGCTATGCTTAAAACCTGATACATTAATTGCGCTGATTGCTTCAATTGGTTGGTTAATTGTACTCTATGTTATTAAAAGTGTTCAAATGAAGATGGAAAATTAAATTTTTGCTGAAAAGACCACGTGTGAGGGTCTTTTTTTGTATACTTAGGGCACAAATTAAAAGTAATTGTTGAAAATATTGTTTGATTTTGCTTCTAAAAACATTACAATTTAATAGTTAATTTCAGCGCGAGCAATACTATTTTCTGCATGCTATTTTTTGTAAAGGGTCATATAAATTCACTTGGACACGGTAAGCAGTATAATATAGGATATAGTATAACTAATAATGTTGAACCCACCTATTAGGAATTTGATGGTTAGAAAAGAACTTTAGGACAACCATAATAATATAGTTAGTGAAAAGAAAGTCAGTAAATAATCAAAATAAGGTGGATATAAACTAATGGAAAAAATAACGATTTTACATACAAATGATATTCATTCACATTTAGAAAATTGGCCTAAAATTAGGCGATTTTTACAATCTGAAAAAATAAAGCTTGAAAAACAAAATCAAACTGTTTTAACTTTTGATATTGGAGATGCAATTGATCGTGTGCACCCGTTGTCGGAAGCTACAAATGGCAAAGCCAATATTGAATTAATGAATACTGTAGCATATGATGCAGCGACAATTGGTAACAATGAAGGTATTGGTAATTCGCGAAGCCAATTACAACATTTATATGATAATGCAAAATTCGACATTATCCTTGATAACGTGGTAGATGGAGAAGTTAATAATCGTCCTGCATGGGCCAAAGAATATAAAATAATGGAAACTGCAGCTGGAACTAAAATTGGAATAATTGCCTTGACAGCACCATTTCCAATGACGTATGAGATGAATGGTTGGGAATCTAATCAAATTGATACCGTTTTACCTTCACTTTTAAAAAAAATAGCAGGTAAAGTAGATGTTATTATTTTGTTATCACATTTAGGTTTACCTGTAGATAGAAAAGTAGCTGCAAAGTATCCTCAGATAGATATTGTATTAGGAAGCCACACACATCATTTATTGAAATCCGGTGAAAAAGTTAATGAATCATTATTGGCCGCAGCTGGTAAGTGGGGGATGTACGTGGGCGAAGTAGCGATTGAACTTGAAAATCATAAAATTAGAAAAGAAGTTGCTAAAGTAATTGAAACAGAAAGTTTAGCAGAAGTTATAAGTGACCAAGACGAAATAGCAGAATATAGATTACGCGGAGAAAAAATTTTAACATCTGAAGTTGTTGCAAAATTGCCTGAAGATTTAGAAGCATCATGGACTAAAAATTCAGCATTAATGCAGACATCATTGAAAGCCATCGAAGCGGGTACAAAAACGGATATTGCAATGTTAAATGGTGGATTATTTTTGAAAAATTTACAAAAAGGATTTGTAACAAAAAATGACCTGCATCAAACACTGCCACACCCAATGCGGGTTATTACTGCTAAATTAACTGGTTATAATCTATGGCGATTAGTACAAGAAATTAAAAAGAATAGTTCATTTCTTAAGAAATTCCCAATTAAAGGGATGGGTTTTAGAGGCCAATTATTTGGTGAAGTAGTGATTGATGGACTGGTAGAACAAGAAAATGGGGACCTTATATATCATAACGAAAAAATTGACTTGGATGCATATTATACTATTGCAACAGTTGATCATTTTATGTATATACCGTTTTTTCCAACCATAGAAATAACCGGAGAAATTTCGATAAATGGCAAGAAATTTTTAAGAGATTACGTTGGGGACTATTTAAAACTAGAATTTTCTGTATAATGAAGTATGACTAAAGTTGTAAAAGGAGGTTTGAGATTTGAATCAAGCACAGAAAGAAAAGAGAGAACAGCAACTTGCAATAAAAGCAGAAAAAATTAAAGCTTATGCTAGTGATGTTGTTCGACAGAGTGAAACCCGAGTACTAATCGATAACCGTCCATATGATCTTGTTTCCAATTATAGAGATGGTTTTGAAATTGAAAAATTAACGGAACGATTTAGCCAAATTTTAACGAAATATGATTATATTGTTGGAGACTGGGGATATGATCAACTTCGATTAAGAGGTTTTTATAAAACCGAGAATAAAAAGGCATATCGGTCACAATGTATCGATACTCTTGAAGATTATTTATATGAATATTGTAATTTTGGATGTTCTTATTTTGTGTTGCACAATTTGGAAATTCAAAAACCTGAACCAATTTCTAATCCTAAAGAACGTAAAAAAACAGTTAAACCAGTTGGTAAGAAAAGAAAACCTGTAGTAAGGGCGCACACAACTGAAAAAAAATATCAAATAAAAAATAAAAAAACTAAAGTACCATTAAACAAGTCTAAACCAGTAAAACCACAAAAAAATAATTTAAAAACGGCAACAAAACGAACAAAGAAACACGAATTTGTAATTAGGCAAAAAGATAAAGCATAATTAAATAGGCAAGGTGATAATAATGGCATATAAAGGTTATATGATTGATTTAGATGGTACAATCTATCGAGGAAAAGAAAAAATTGCGGCAGCAAAACGATTTATCGAGTCTCTACAAGCAAGAAATATTGCATTTTTATTTGTGACTAATAATACGACTAAAATACCAGCTGATGTTGTCAATAATTTAGCAAATAATTTTGATATACATGTAACTGAGAAAGAAGTCTATACGGCGGCACTTGCAACTGCAGATTATCTAGATGCGTTAAACCCTGATAAAAGAAGTGTTTATATTATTGGTGAAAACGGATTAAAGAAAGCAATTATGGATAAAAAATTTATTATTGAGGAAACGACGCCTGATTATGTTGTTGTTGGGTTAGATTCCGATGTTACGTATCATAAATTTGAAATGGCAACTTTAGCAATCAAACGTGGTGCTAAATTTATTGGAACAAATGCTGATACTAATATTCCGAATGAACGTGGACTACTTCCTGGTGCTGGATCGCTGGTAAGGATGGTTGAATGTACAACACAACAAGAAGCTACTTATATTGGTAAACCTGAAACTATCATCATGGAAAAAGCCCTATCAAGACTTGGCTTGAAGAAAAGTGAAGTTGTGATGGTTGGAGATAACTACATGACAGATATTAAAGCCGGAATTAACTTTGGGGTTGATACAATGTTAGTCTATACGGGCGTTTCAACAAAAAACTTAGTGGCATCTAAAAAAGTTCAACCAACTATTCAATTGGATTCACTTGATGATTGGGACTTTGATAATGATAGAGCGCGTTAAAAAAATGGGACAGTGGCTAAGTTTATATCTAGCGATTGTCTCTTTTTCTATTATATTGGTAATTAATAGTACGTTTGTTTATAAAATTTTTATCAAGCAATCACATTTGAATAAAATTGTTGGGTTAAACCAATCAGAATTAATGTCTGATTATAATAATTTATTAGACTATTTTAACTATCCTTGGGTAAATAAAGTAAAAATGATATTGCCTTCATCATATAATGGGATGCAACATTATCATGATGTTAAACAATTGGTGCAGTTTAATTATGGTTGTTTTTTAATTTTAGGATTTATTGCAATAATATTTATTGGTCAATTAACAAAACAAAAGGAATTATGGAAATTGGTAAGACCTTTTCAGATGGCTATTACTGTTCCTTTTCTTAGTGTATTTTTACTTTTCTTTAATTTTGATCATTATTTTATACTATTTCATGAGCTCGTGTTTAGAAATAATGATTGGATATTTAATCCTAAACTAGATCCAATCATTTTGGCATTACCAGAAAATTTTTTTATGATTTGTTTTCTAATGGTCTTTTGTCTAATTGAGATGTTCTTTTTAGTTGGTATTTACTTTGGTAAGAGAGAAATTAAACGTAGTAATTAAAAAAACGAGACACCAGTGAAAATGGCGTCTCGTTTTTTTATTAGATTAAGATAGAAAGGGTGGGATATTAATAGCTAGTTATTTACTTAATTTTGACTTAATACCACTAAATACAGCTGGAATTAAGGAAATTAGTATGATTCCCAATACGACTAAAGAAAAATGTTCCTGTACGATTGCAATGTTTCCAAAGAAAAATCCAGCAGAACAACAAATGGTGACCCATGCAAATCCGCCAATTAGACTAAAGCGTAAGAAGCGAGAGTACTTAAATCCGCTACCACCAACGATGAAGGGAGCAAGCGTACGAATAATAGGCATGAATCTTGCTAAAATAATTGCGGGTCCACCATGTTTATTGAAAAATTGTTCTGTTTTATCGAGACTATCTTTGCTAATCATTTTATTAAATAATGAATGATCTGAAATTGAGTTCCCTACTTTTTTTCCAATAAAGAAATTTAGTGAGTCTCCCATGTACGCTGCAGCAAGAAAGAGGATTACAAATATCCAAATATTCAAATGATAAATTGAATTTGCTGCTAGAGCACTAGCTGCAAATAAAAGTGAATCACCAGGTAGGAAAGGTAAAATAACCGCTCCAGTTTCTATGAAGATAATAAAAAATAAGATAAGATAGGTCCAATTTCCAAAGTTGTTCACAATACTAATCAAGTGTGTGTCTATATGTAAAACAAAATCTATAAAAAAGTTTATGACAGACATAATATTAAATACCCCTTAAGTTCTATTTTTTTAATAATGTGGATTCATTAGTTGCGTACTATGAATAGTTCGATTAATATTTGGGTTTATAAAATTTAGGGCACTAGTTACGGCAGTCGGTGCTTCACCAAATCCTGAAGCAATTAGTGCTATTTTACCAGGGTATGAAACAATATCTCCTGCGGCAAAAACACCGGGAATGGAAGTTGCCATTTCAGAATTTACCGAGATTAGTTTCTTATCCATATTTATACCCCAAGCATTAATAATTTTATTATCGGATAAGTAGCCATAATTCACAAGTAAATTATCAACAATTATCGTTTTATTAAGATTATTTTTAGAATGTTTTAGCAAAATTTCAAGGCGACCATTCTTTTTAGAAAGTGATTGTATCGAAAAGGGAGTTTCAAATATAGTATCAGTTTTTTTGAGTTTTGTGACATTGTACTCTAGAGCTCTAAAGTTATCTCGACGGTGAATCATATGAATTTGTTTTGTAATGTTCGATAGCTCATTTGCCCAATCGATAGCAGAATCACCACCGCCAGCAATAGCAATTTGTTTATGAGAAAATTTAGAAAGGTCACTAATATTGTAAAATAATGATTCATTCTCGAATGTTGCTGAATTAGCAATATTTAATTTACGTGGCTGAAAAGAACCAATTCCAGCCGTAATAATAATTGTTCTACTATATGTAACCCGTTTAGAAGTTTGAATCCTAAAAATATCATTCTCTTTTTCGAAATTTAAGACGGTCTCATTTAATTTAACGTCAAAGTCAAATTGGTGAGCTTGCCTTGAAAGTTCCTTAATTAGATGTTCACCTGATATGCCAGTGAATCCAGCTATATCATATATTTTTTTCGTTGGATATAATGTACCAACTTGTCCACCAATGTCGGGAAGACTTTCAATAACTTGAGTTTTAGCTTGGCGCATGTGCGCATAAGTTGAAGTAAATAGTCCGATGGGTCCGGCACCAATGATAGTAATATCAAATATTTCATTTGTTGTCATAACAGTCTCCTAGCATTCCATTTAATAGCATTATAATAGTATAACGCATAAAAAATATAAAGTAATAGTAAAATAGAGTGAAATTGGGTACAATGGAATCAATAAAGTTTGAATAGGAGGAACATAGTTATGACATACCCACAATTAGACTTAGAACATGTAGTTGGACCAAAAGTTAAAATGATTACGAATTACGGTGATATAACGATTCAATTATTTCCAGAACAAGCACCTAAGACGGTAGAAAATTTCATTGGACTTTCAGAAAATGGATACTACAAAGACGTTATTTTTCATCGAGTGATTTCTGATTTTATGGTTCAATCTGGTGATCCAACAGGATCTGGAATGGGTGGTGAAAGTATTTGGGGTAAATCGTTTGCAGATGAATTTTCTTCTGAACTTTTTAACTTAAGAGGTGCTTTATCGATGGCTAATTCTGGACCATCAACAAATGGTAGTCAATTTTTTATTGTCCAAAATTCGAATGTTCCTGAACAGATGATTGGACAATTAAAGGATGCAAATTATCCTGAAGAGGTAGTCGTAGAATATAAAAAAGGTGGAACTCCTTGGTTAGATTTTCATCATACAGTATTTGGACAAGTTGTTAGTGGAATGGACATTGTTGATAAAATTGCGGGTGCAAAAACAGCTATGCAAGATAAACCAGTTGAACCAATTGTAATTGAAGATATGATAGTAACAAAATAAAGAGGATGAAAGTCCTTTTTATTTTGGCCGTTTTTACCGAAAGATTGAGGAGTATAAATGAAATATAGAATTGGACAAATTATTGTAGGAACTATAACAGGTATTCAATCATATGGTGCTTTTGTAACAATTGCGGATGGAGTTCAAGGCTTAATCCATATTTCGGAATGCCATAACGGTTATGTGGATAACATATTGAATTATTTAAAAATAAATGAAAAAATTACGGTTAGGATTATTGATATTGATGAATATAACAGTAAAATGAGTTTTTCAATTAGAAATTTTACTAAACAAAATAGTAATCTTAAAAGTACAGGTATTAAAATAAAACATAAATATTATTGGACAAATAGGTCTATAGATACAGGGTTTAAAGCAATAGATGATAAAATGGATTTTTGGATAAGCCAACAATTAAGAGATATTCACAGAAATAGACTTGACCAAGAAAAAGAAAGCTGATATATTTAATAAGTGCTATTGAGGCGATAATGAATATCGCAAATAA